>DNFG01000404.1:3217-26830 GCA_003487005.1 Bryobacterales bacterium | reverse complement strand
GCGCGCCAGCGGGCGCCGCCGAGGAGGAGGAGAAAAATGGCGGCGGCGAGCAGGGACTGCGAGGCGGCGATGGAGATCATCGAGAGAGAAGCGGCGCCCCAGGCGCACCAGGCCGCGCCGGTGATGGCGTGTTCACGCAAAGCCACTGTTCGCATCTGAATAGCCCGAAGAAACCTCAGTGTGACACAATGAGGCCGGGAATACCGATCATGCAGATTCTACTGCTGCGACACGGCATTGCCGCCGATCATGCCCCGACGGGACGCGACGCCGACCGCGCGATCACGAGCGAGGGAGCGCGCAAACTGCGCGTGGTGCTGGGCCATGCCCACGCGGCGGGGGTGGCGCCATCGCTGATCCTGTCGAGCCCGTACCGGCGCGCACGGGAGACGGCGGAGATCGCGGCATCGGTGTGCGGGTACAAGCAGGATATTCTGTTGAGCGAGACGCTGGAGCCGGGTGGTTCGCCGGAGGCGGTGTGGCAGGAGATCCGCGGGCATCGTGCTGAATCGCAGATCCTGCTGACGGGCCACGAGCCGCTGTTCAGCGCGCTGACGGTGTACCTGCTGAATTCGCCCGCGTTGGTGGTGGATTTCAAGAAGGGGGCGCTGGTGCGCCTCGATACCCACTCCTTTGGCGCGGCGCCCCGCTGCGTGCTGCGCTGGATGCTGACCCCCCGGATTTTACTGACGGAAACACCATGAAAAAAGCACTTCTTCTTCTGATCTGTCTGGCTGGTTCGCTGGCGGCCCAGCCGGCCTTCCGGGATTTGTTCAACGGACGCGACCTGACGGGCTGGGTCAATGTGAATACGGATCCGGACACGTGGAGCGTGAAGGACGGCAAGATCATCTGCAAAGGCCATCCGATTGGCGTGATGCGGACGGACCGGCAGTATGAGAACTTCATCATGCATATCGAGTGGATGCACGTGGAGCCGGGGGGCAACTCGGGGACGTTCATCTGGTCCGATGCCAACCCGAACCCGAAGAGCCGTCTGCCGAACGGGGTGGAGGTGCAGATGCTGGAGCTGGACTGGGTGAAACTGAACACGCGCGAGGGGCGGGAACCGCCGCCGGTTGCGTATGTACATGGGGAGTTGTTCGGGGTGGGCGGGGTGACGACGAATCCGGACAATCCGCGCGGGACGCGGAGCAAGTCGATCGAGAACCGGTGCCTGCCGCGCGGGGAGTGGAACACGTACACGGTGGTGGCGGTGGACGGGGTGGTGAAGCTGGCGGTGAACGGGAAGTTCGTGAACGGGGTGAGCCAGTCGACGCAGAAGAAGGGCTACATTTGCCTGGAATCGGAGGGGGCGGAGATTCATTTCCGGAACATCAAGATCATGGAACTGCCGCCTGGGGTGACGACGGCGGAGCAGACCGCCCCGTTGCTGCCCTGATAGGATGAAAGATCGCTGTAACGCCAGACCCTGTCGCTGCGCCAGTTCAATGAATCGTTCCGGCTCGCGGACGTGCTAATCCGAGCCGGAGGCCTCGTTCCGGAATCGCATGAAACCTTCATTCACCGCCCTTTTCGCCCTCTCGTCCCTGGTATTGCTCGCTTCGTGTGGAGGCGCCCGCAAGGCGGAAGCGCCGCCCGAGACGGGGCCGGTGGAGGTGCGGGCGGCGCAAGTGAGAACCCAGACGATCGCGCGGACGGTGGAGTCGGTCGGGACGCTGTTTCCGTATGACGAGGCGATCATTTCGGCGGAGATCGCGGGTCCGGTGGTGGAGGTGAAGGCGGACCTGGGTGATGCCGTCCGGGAAGGCGATCTGCTGGCGCGGATTTCGGATGAGGAGCAGCGGTATCTGGTGGCGCAGCAGGAGGCGCAACTGCGGCAGTCTCTGGAACGGCTGGGGCTGTCGAAAGAGGACGACCGGGTCAAAGACATCCGGGAGACGCCCGACGTGCGGCGGGCAAGCGCGGACCTGCGCGAGGCGGAGCAGCGGTTCAAGCGGACGCGGGAACTGGTGGACCAGGGCATTGGCGCGCGGGCCGACCTGGACTCGACGCAGGCGCGGTTTCAGTCGCTGCAGGCGGCTTACGACGTGACGCTGAACCAGACGCGCAACCTGATTCAGGAGGTGGAGAGATTCAAGGCGGGGTTGCAACTGCAGCGCAAGCGCCTGCGCGACACGTCGGTGCGAGCGCCGTTCGATGCGCTGGTGAAGGAGCGGCAGGTGACGGCGGGGCAGTTCGTGCAGGCGAACAATGCGCTGTTCACGCTGGTGAAGATCAATCCGATCCGGCTGCGGCTGGAGATTCCGGAGCGGATGGCGCCGTGGGTGAAGACGGGCCAGACGGCGGAAGTCTCGGTGGAGGCGTTTGACGACCGGACGTTTCAGGGCAAGATCTGGCGGATTTCGCCGACGGTGGACCAGACGAAGCGAACGTTCGTGGTGGAGGCGCTGATCGACAACGCGCGCGGGGAATTGAAGCCGGGTTCGTACGCGCGGGCGCGGTTACAGACGGACCGGACGGACGCGGTCCGGTTGATTCCGGCGCGGGCGCTGAATTATGTATTGGGCTCGAACAAGGCATATGTGATCAAGGGGGACCAGACGATCGAAGTGCGGGACGTGAAGGTGGGGGACCGGTTTCCGGAGGAGGTGGAGATTGTGGAAGGGGTGGAGGACGGGGAACGGCTGGCGATGGGGCCGCTGAACCGCCTGGAAGAGGGGGTGGCGGTGCGGGTGGCGGCGGGGAAACAGGCGGCGAAGTAGCTTTACGGTTTCTCCGGTTCGCCGTACTGGAAGACGGCGTCGATGGGGGTGTCCAGGATGCGCGCGATGCGGAAGGCGACTTCGAGCGAGGGCGAGTATTTGCCACCCTCGATGGCGTTGATGGTCTGGCGGGTGACGCCGGCGCGGTCGGCGAGTTCCTGCTGAGTCATTTCACCGCGCTCGAAACGGAGCACGCGAATTCTGTTGGTGATCCGGCCGTCCGATTTGCCCATTTCAGAAGCCCCTGCGGTAGAAATAGAGCTGGGTACCGGTTTCGACCAATTGCGCGGCGACCCAGAAGCCGAGCAGGAGGTGCATGAAGACGAAGTTGCCGGGGGTCACGAGCGCGGCGGAGAGCGAGCAGAAGACGCCGGCGGCGAGCACGAGGGAGCCGTTGCGGGCGCCCTTGAGTTCAATCAACTGGTCGCGTTCGTCGGTATCCACGCGGCCGTTCATGGATCCGGTGAGCTTTCCGGCGAGAGCGAGCAGGATATTGCCGAAGATCTGGATGACCGTCAGGAGCACGACGAGACCCATGAACAGGCCTGCGTGGGCCAGGGTGGCTTGCTCGCCGGTGCGGGGCAGGGTCGTCAGAGCGAGCCAGAAGTAGAGCGCGAAGACCGCGCCAACGCTGGAGAACAGGAGCCAGAGGCTCTTCTCGTGAAAGGACATTGGGCTTCCTCCTGGTCGTCAGGCGTAGTCAATTATTTTGGACTTGATGTCAAAAATACCGGACATTTACAGAGTAGCGGATGGCGGGCTTTCGTGTCAAGTATTTTTTACATTCGGATGCGGGGTTGCTCGGCGGGGGTCTGTCCAATGCGACAATTGGAGACGAATGTTTCCACTTTCCGGACTCCGGAGTCTTGCTGCGTTCGTGTGCGCGGCGGCTGTATTGGGGGGCCAGACGGGGGCGCCGGCGCCGCCGGACCGGCATGACACGATCATCGTGACGGGCACGCCGGAGCCGCTGCCGCTGGAGGAATCGGACCGGGCGGTGATGTCGCTGCCGGTGCGTTCGCAAGCGCTTTTGTTCACGACGTTCATTGATTTTCTGAGGCTGGATCCGTCACTGGATTTGCGGCAGCGGGCGCCGAACGGGTTGCAGGCGGATCTGTCGATCCGGGGGGCGACGTTCGGGCAGACGCTGGTGTTGTTGAACGGGCGGCGGATGAACGACCCGCAATCGGGTCATCATCATCTGGATCTGCCGGTGCCGCTGGAGTCGGTGGAGCAGATCGAGATACTGCGGGGGGCGGGATCGACGTTGTATGGATCGGACGCGACGGGGGGGGTGGTGCATCTGGTGACGCGGCCGCCGGAGGCGTCGGAGATCCGGGTGCAGGCGGGTTACGGGTCGTGGGGGACGCAGCAGCAGCGGGTTTCGCTGACGGGGGTGCGCGGGGGGCTTTCGCAGCAGTTGGCGGTTTCGCGGGATTTTTCGACGGGGTTTATCCAGAACCGCGACTATCGCAATCTGATGGCGGCATCGACGACGCGGTACCGGTCGTGGCTGGGGGCTTCGTCGCTGGATCTGGCGTGGAGCGACAAGCCGTTCGGAGCGGAGCAGTTTTACGGCAATTTCAACTCGTGGGAGCGCACGAAGACGTGGTTCGCGTCGATGCGGCAGGATCTTGGAGAGAGGACGGAGGCGGCGTTTTCGTACCGGCGGCACACGGACCTGTTTGTGCTGTACCGGGACCGGCCGCAGGTGTTCACGAACCGGCACGCGGCGGAAAGCTGGCATGGGTCGGTGCGGCGGCGGGAGTCGCTGGCGCAGAATGTGACGCTGCATTATGGCGGGGAGGGGTTCGGGGAGAACATCGATTCGACGAATCTGGGGCGGCACGACCGGGCGCGTGGGGCGGCGTACACGATGCTGGACGTGCGGGTGCTGCGGCGGTTCAGTTTTTCGACGGGCTTGCGGAGCGAGGTATTGAAGGGATTGCCGGGGGAGCTGAATCCGACGGCGGCGGTGGGCTATTGGGCGTCGTCGAAGCTGAAGTTTCGCGGGGCGGTGAGCCGGGCGTTCCGGTTGCCGACGTTCACGGATCTGTACTATCAGGATCCGGGGAACCGGGGATCGCCGGATCTGCGGCCGGAGCGTTCGTGGAGTTACGAGGGGGGGGCGGATTACCGGCCGGTGTCGAATCTGCGTTTGCAGGCGACGATCTTTCACCGGCGGGACAATGACGGGATTGACTACGCGCGGACGTCGCCGGCGGACATCTGGCGGGCGCGCAACATTCAGAGCCTGCGCTTCACGGGTCTGGAGACGTCGGCGTCGCTGCGTGTGCGGGGGGGCAGTGTGGTGGATGTGGCGTACACGGGTTTGAAGGGTTCATCGGAGCCGCTGCCGGGGCTGCAGTCGAAGTACGCGTTCAATTACCCGGTGCACCATTTCGTGGCGGGCTACACGGGCCTGCTGCCAGGGCGGGTGGCGTTGCGGACGCGGGTGGGGGCGCTGGAGCGGTTGAACCGGGGCAGTTATGCGACGTGGGATCTCTCGGCGACGCGGGCGGTGGGCCGGTTCCGGCCGTTCATTCAATTCACGAACCTGACCAACACGCGCTACCAGGAGATTATCGGGGTGGTGATGCAGGCGCGGACGCTGGTGGGCGGGACGGAGTTCGTGTGGCCGCGCCCGTAGCGGCTAGGGGCGGTTTTCGTACCAGATCACGCCGAGGTTGTCGGACTCCTCGCAGGTGAGGACATCGAGGCGGCCGTTGCCGGTGAGGTCGAGCAACTCGATCAGGTCGTACTTCACGCCGGGCGCACCGGCGAGCGAGCGGGCGCGCCACTGGCCGTTTTCCTGCTTCAAGACCATGACGCCTTCGAGGGCTCCGGCGGCGCGTTCGCAGGAGAAAACGATCTGTTTGCGGCCGTCGCCATCGAGGTCGGCGACGCGGACGGCCTTGGCGGTGCCGGCGGTTTCGGGGAGGGGGATGACGGAGGTTTCCCATTTGAGGCCGGCGGGGTCGAGGCGGCGATAGACCTGAATTTCCCGGTCCTTGGCGGCGGCGAGGACGTCTTCGAGGCCATCGCCATCGAGGTCGGCGCGGGTGATGAACATGACTTCGCGATCCGCCCCGCCGATCTTGTGTTCGGGCCAGTCGCCCTTACCGGTATTTTCGAGCCAGAAGACGCCGCGGGCGGGGCCGCGGCGATCGCTGACGAGGATGTCCTGGCGGCCATTGCCGTTCATGTCGACGACATCGATGGTCATGACCCAGCCGACGCGCCGGATGGGATGCCAGCGCCAGGCTTTGAGGTCGCGGGGGTTGGCGGGGGCTTCGAACCAGCCGATCCAGGCGCCGTCGTTCTTGCCGGCGGCGACGAGGTCGATGCCGTGGCGGCCATCGACCTGCATGGGCGTGGCGAACATCCACTGCATGACGCCGGCGGCGGCGGGCAGGGCCTCGGTGACCCAGCCGCCGGGGCGGTTCCAATGGACGTGCATGGCGCGCGTATTGCCTTCGGAGGAGCTGACGATATCGACGCGGCCGTCGCCATCGAGGTCCACGGCGACAGCGTCCTCGGGGTCGCCCACGGAGCCGACCTGTTCGCACGGCCACGTTTCCCGGATCTTCGCCCGTTCGGGTTGATAGCAGACGCGAATGGCGCCGCCTTCCTCCCATCCGGTGACGATATCGAGACGGCCGTCTCCGTTCACGTCAGCGAGGCGGACGCCGTCGGCGCCCTGGCTTTCGCGATCGATCGTATGCACCGGCCACGGACTTTGGGCCAGCATGGTCAACAACAACAGGGGAATCAAAGTTTTTCGATGGCCTTTCTCAGAAGCAGGAGTTCCTTCGGCGTGCAGTCGTCGGGTACCGAACACCCCGGGGCGACGATCAGATTGGGCGAAGCCAGATCGCGGGCGCGGCGCGCGGCGGTCCGCAGTTGTTCGACGCTGAGGTTGCGATAGCTGCGGTGATCGATGCCGCCCATGAGAGTGCCGGGATAGAGTGCGTGGGCTTCGGCGAGCGAGAAGCCCGTTTCGGCCTCCGAATAGTGTATCGTGACGCCTTTCCAGGATCGCAGGAAGTGTTCGACGTACACTTTCGGCCCGTGGAGATGAATGATATTGAGCGGCAGATCGTTCACCGCTTCGATCACGATCCGGTCGAACGGTTCGCTGGACTCACGATAGTCATCCAGCGTCAGGACGCCATCCTGGGCGTTTGCAATCGCCAGAAAGATGCCGGAAACGCCTCTTTCGCGGGCGCTTTTGGCGTGATTTGCCTCGCTTTGCGCGATGGTGGAGAGCCACTGCTTCAGCCTGGCGGGCGCCTCGCGGTGCATCCGGGCGACTTCGTCCTTCGAGGTCAGCTTTTCGGCGACGTTCCAGGGGTTGAAGACGGTCTCGACGAAGTGCTTCGAGCCGCCGAGTCCATCGCGGATCAGTTCGAGAGCGCGCAACTGGGCCGGGAACGGGGTGGCGAGGACGCCCTGTTCGTTCGGGTAGGCGAAGTCGCTCATGACTTTGACGATGTCGGCGCCGTAGCGGGCGTGAAAGTCGAGGGTTGCGCGAGCGTGGGCTTCGGGGCCCTGTGCTTCGAGTCCGAAGTGGTGCCAGAGGGTAAACGGCGGGCGATCGGAGGCCACGCCGCGCAGAGCCGCGTCCACCCGTTCGAGCGGCGTCATCTTCTTCTTGCGCGCCAGCAGGGGCGTGGCCGCGCTGAACAGGAAACTGCGTCGATTGATCATCCCCGGAGCTCCTTTCCGGGCAGTTTGACGGAGTTTGACTCCGGGGTCAACGGGGGCGGTAGTCCAATTCGCCCGCCTCGATGGGCACGGTCAGCCGGTTTTGGGGCGGGGGCAGCGGGCAGACGGTCCAGGGGTTGTAGGCACAGGGCAGATTGATGGCCTCATTGAAGTCTAGGGTGAGCCGGCCGTCTTTCGGGAGGGGGGTGTACATCTGCCGGGCGCCTTTGTAGGTGGTTTTGCCGCTGGTGCCATCGCGGAACAGGAGCCAGAGGCGATCGCCGGAGCGGGCGGCCTCGATCCTGTACTCTTTGCCGCCCTTGGTGAAGACGAGGAAGCCGGCGCTTTCGTAGGATTCCTTCGTGCCGGCGAGGGTCTCGGTCGAGATGACCCGGCCGGTGGCGGCGGGCTCCAGGCGCGCTTCGACGCGCCAGTCCGGGTTGACGGGGAACCAGCGGGTACCCGCGAAGTTCTTTCTCAGATCGTTCTGTTCGTCCCAAAGCCGGAGAGCGAAGCGGTCGCCACGTTGGATGAAAGTGAGTTTCAGGGAACCCACGCCGATGGCGCTGGGCTGCTGCCCTTTGCCGTCGGGGCGCAGGGTGGCGCGGGTTCGGAGGGGCTGTCCGTCGAGGGTGACCATGGCTCCGCGGGCCGGTTCGAAGGTCGCCGCACCGGCGCGGAGCGTGACGATGCCGAGCCTTTCCGGGGCTTTCCCGGCAGGGAGTTCCACGGTGCTGCCGGGGGCCGAACCGATGGGGTTGGCCCCCGGCTTCAGCCAGAAGTGGCCGGCGAGGCTGAGCCAACCGCCTTCGGCTTTCAACGCCGCCTCGCGTTCCGCCTGAAACTTCTTGATCCGCGCTTCGTAGGCCGGGCCGGCGCCCGGGCTCAGTCCGGCCAGGAGAAGAAGCGGAACTATCGACAGAAATCCCATGCCCGCTAGTGTCCCCGTTCGCTGGCTGAACGCGCAAGTCACCCAATTCCTGACCATCGGGTCATGAGACAATAAGGACTGGAATGTCTCAGGAACCGACCATCATTCAGGGCGGCATGGGCTCGGGTGTCTCGAACTGGCGCCTGGCCCGCGCGGTCTCTGAACGCGGACAACTGGGTGTCGTCTCCGGCACCGCCCTTGACCAGATTCTCGGCTGGCGTCTTCAGGACGGCGACCCGGGGGGGCACATGCGCCGGGCACTGGCTGCGTTTCCGATCCCCGCCATCGCGAAGCGGGTGCTGGATCTGTATTTCATCGAGGGCGGCAAAGCGCCGGGGACGGGCTACAAGCGCATCCCGATGCCGCTGATCGATGCCCCCCCTTCGGTGCGGGAACTGACGATCGCCGCCAATTTCGTCGAGGTCTGGCTCGCGAAGGAGACGCACTCGAATCCCGTCGGCATCAACTATCTGGACAAGCTCCAGTTGCACCATCTGCCCGCCACCTACGGCGCGATGCTGGCCGGGGTGGACTATGTGCTGATGGGCGCGGGGATCCCTCTGAAGTATCCGGCCGTGCTGGACGCATTTGCGAACCATCAACCGGCGGCGTACCCGCTGAACGTCACGGGCGCCCAGGCGGGCGATGACGTTCTGATGCGACTGGACCCGAAGGACTACCTGGACCGGGAACTGCCGCCGCTGAAGCGGCCCAAGTTTCTCGCCATCGTGGCCTCGAACACGCTCGCGCAGACGATGCTGAAGAAGGCCAATGGACGCGTGGATGGCCTGATCGTGGAAGGGCCGACCGCGGGCGGCCACAATGCCCCCCCGCGCGGGGCACTGCAATTGAGCGAGAAGGGCGAACCGGTCTATGGGGAGCGGGACATTGTAGACCTGGCAAAGCTGGCCGCGCTGGGAGTGCCTTTCTGGCTCGCGGGCGGCTATGGTACGGCCGGTAAACTCCGCGAGGCCCTCGCGGCGGGCGCCACGGGCATCCAGGTGGGCACGGCGTTCGCGTATTGCGAGGAGTCGGGTCTCGATCCGGACGCGCGGCGGACAATACTGGCGGACGTCGCCGCGGGCAAGGCCCATGTGTTCACCGACCCGCTGGCTTCGCCGACCGGGTTTCCGTTCAAGGTGGTCACGCTGGAAGGTTCGAACTCCGAGAAGGAGGTCTATGACGCCCGCCCGCGCGTCTGTGACCTGGGCTACCTGCGCGAGGCGTACCGCACGCCGGATGGAGAGATCGGCTACCGGTGCCCGGCGGAACCGGTAACGGTTTATGTGAGCAAGGGCGGCACGCGGGAAGAAGCCGAAGGGCGCAAGTGCCTGTGCAACGGGCTGATGGCCAACATCAGCCTGCCTCAGATGCGCGGGAAATACCTGGAGCGCCCGCTGGTCACATCGGGTGACGGCCTGGAAGACCTGACACGCTTTCTGCGTCCCGGGTCACTGAGCTACACGGCCAACGATGTTCTCGACACGCTATTGGCGGCGCCGGCGGAGAGCTAAGCCGACCAGCGCGAGGCCAACGATGGCAGTGAGGGCAGGCTCGGGGATCACCACGGTGCCGTTCCCGTTGCCATTCCCCAAGGATCCGATCGTCAGGCTCTCCAGGGTGAAGCTACCCGAGGTGGTCGCCCCTCCACCCGACAGGCCCAGGTGAATCGACCGGATCAATTGGGGGTCGATGATTCCGAAGAAACTTTCGCCCGGGGGTAGCGCATGGTCCAGAGTGGTGTTATCGCCGAACGTGATGAAGGCGTGGTAAGGAAGGCTGCCGGAATTAGTCGAGATAGCCATGCCCACCCCGTAGACTCCGCTGGCCGTCCCCAAGCTGGTTTCCGTGAAGTCGAGCAGGAAAGACCCATTGCAGCCAGCGCAATAGTGCACATCGGAATTAACCATGTTCCAGTTCGGAAATCCGGTTGTCCGGTATTTGGTTTCTCCGAAAAAGGCGGACATAGCGGAGTCACTATAGATATCGAATCCGCTGGGATATCCGTCCGCGGTTGAATAGTTGTCAGTCAGGGTGGCGCCCAGGGCGCCTTCGAAAAGTGACCTGTCCGTGTAGATTGTGCCGGCAGAGAGAGTTCCGCCGAGTAGAAGGATCAATACAGGAAGCAGCGCTTTGTACATAAAGACCTCCTCCGTCTTACTGGTTCATTGGTTGAAATAGTAAGACAGAGGGAAGGTAATGTCAATCAAGCTCTGAATATCTTAAATAGACGGACTGGTGGGGAAAGGATCAAATTGGCCTGGACCGGGATTCGGGCGGAGGCCTTGGGCTTCAGCGCGCCGTGACCGGCTGAAAGGTCCGTTTCACGGGCGTACGCCCGCGGACCGGCATGAGTTGATCGTCCTCGGTGAGGTAGAGGACGCGATCACCCTCGCAACCCAGCCGTTCCGGGCTCCAGACACGAACCGCCATTTTCCAGTAGTAGCTGGTACCGGGGGCGAGGCAGAGCGACTGTCCTCCCGCCTCGGCTTCCTGAACGAAAGCCTTGAGGGCGGCGGTTGTCCGGCGTCCCTCATGCTGCGCTTTCATGTCCAGCACGCCCCACACGCCGGCGGCGCAGGCGAACGCCATCACCAGGCCCACGGCCGGCAGCCATCCGCGGCCGCGAGCCGCGACTCCGGCGAGGCCAAGCCCGGCCAGCAGGAGCAGCGGCGGGAAGGTGACGAGGAGGTAGCGGTGGGCAGCCGGCAGCGGCACGAATTCCCGGAAACTGGAACTGCCGAAGTTCAGATAGAGGTAAGGGATCACGGCCCAGAGGATCAGGAGCGCATAGGCGGGCTTCCTCCAGCGGAACACGCCGTAGAGGGCGGCCCCGGTCGCGATCAGTCCATGCAAACCGACGAAAGAGCTCGGGACGAGGAGGATTCTGGGGTAGTACTTGAACAGGCGATAGGGCAAGTCCAAGGTCTGCGCCCAGCGCGCCATGCCCGCGTTGTGGACTTTCATGGCGGAGTGGATGAAGAAGGGATCGCCGGTCGCCCAATAGAAGAGGGCGAACTCCGTGCCGGCGACGAGAGCCGCTCCGGCGGCCAGGGCGATTGCCAGCCGGTATCGCCGCTGCAGGAGGCCAAACAGCACAAAAGCCGCGAGGACGAAGACGGCCGGCTCCTTCACGAGGAAGGCCAGACCGAAAGCGACGCCCGAGAGTCCGGCCAGGAGAGGGGAAGAACGTTGGTCCGCCATCACATACAGCAACGCCGCCGCCAGCAGGACAGCCTGGAGGACCGCTTCGGGGACGAGCATTCCGCCATAGAGCGCTTCCATGGGCAGGCTCGCCAGGAGCAGACCGCTGAACAGGCCGGCCATGGGGCCGCCGATCCGGCAGCCGATCGCGGCCAGCAGGACGGAAGCAGCCACGGAGGCCGCGAGGGGATAGAGGGCGGTGGTCCACTCATGCATCCCGAAGAGGGAGTAGAGGAGCGCCACGGGCGCGGTCATGCCAAAGCGGATGGCGTAGTGGTGGTGCTCGAGGCGGAAGAGGCCGGTCGCGATCCGGTCCGCGAAATGGGCATAGCCCATGTCGTCGGACACGGCCAGGCCGTCGTAGCCGATGGCTCTGAGCAGAATGGCGAACAGGGCAACCGCGATCAATACCCACGCGGGACAATTGTTTGGATGATGGCTTTCCTGTGCCATGTATTTTCTGAATAAGAAGGGAATGAACCAGAGGAAAAAGGACGGGGACCGGCCCTGACCCGGAGCTTTTGCAGTGTAGCATTGGCGCCGGATCAAGTCAATGCGGCAGGCCCGTGGCCTGCCGCGCCGGTTCGGATTTCGCCCCGCTGCAGGAGGCGGGGCTAGTTCAACAGTTCACGCCGGTAGTGTTCCAGGGCGACGCGAACGAGCTGGCTGCGGGTCCGGACGCCGGTTTTGGAGAACAACTGCTGGAGGGAGGCCTTGATGGCGCTTTCGGAGACGTGGAGCCGCTCGGCGAGTTCCTTGTTGGCCAGCCCCTCGAAGACGCCGCGGAGCACCTGGCGATCGCGCTCGGTGAACTTCGCCCGGCGGGCGAAGGCGCTGGGCGAGTCATCGGCGGTCGGGTCCAGGTACTTCGGGTCGAGCCAGCGTTCACCGTCCATGACGCGATGGATCGCCTCGACGAGCATCTCGGGCGGGTGATTCTTGAGGAAGATGCCGCTGACGCCGTGGTTTAACATCTGTCTGACTTCGGCGCGTGTGAGTCCGACGGTGACGATCAGGATCTGGCCTTCGAATCCGCGCTCGCGGGCGGCCAGCACGACTTCATTGCCCCGGCGATCTCCCAATTCGTAATCAAGGAGGACGAGGTCGAATTTCTGGGACTTCATCAGTTCCAGGGCCTCGCCTACCGTGCCGCACTGAGCGGCGACCTCCACGTCGCGTTCGGACGCGAGGAGCCTCGAGAGCCCTTCGCGGAATAGCGCGTGATCATCCACGAGCAATACGTTCGTCATGCGTGAATCTCCGGGGTTTTCAATCGGACAAAGGGTTCCTGGCCGGCGGCAATGCGCAGACGCACACACATCGTGCACCCCTCCGGACTCGGTTCATGGTACAACTCGCCGCCAGAAGCGCGGACGAGAGATCTCGAGACAAAAAGGCCCAACCCCACCGAATCGGCGCCATCCTGGAAAGCCCGGAACATCCGCTCCGGATGAGCCGGCCCGGGTCCGGAATCACGGAACCGGACGAGCGCGAAGCCGTTCTCGGTTTCCGCCTCGACCGTGATGCGCCGGACCGGCGACTGTTCCATCGCCCGGATGGAATTCCGGGACAGGTTGAGGAAGACCTGCAGAAGGCTGTGGTGATCGCCCATCACCATGGGCAGGTGTTCGACGCCCAGCAATTCCAGTTCAATTTCGCTGGCCGACAGCGCGGGTTGCAGCACAATCCTGAATTCCTCGAGCAATCCGCTCAATTGTAGCCGGGCGAGTTCATTCTCATTCGCGGACTGCAACTCGACGGTTGCCAGCCGCGACAACCCTTGTGCAAGAGTGCTGAGCGCCGCGTAATCTTCGTTCTCGGTCACGCCAGGAATCCGGCCGAGATTGGCATGAACCACCGCGATCGCCGCGCACACGTTCCGGATTTCGTGGGAGACACTGCCCACCAACACCCGCGTGCTGCGGAGCAGGCTTTGCAGATTCGTCTCCTGCTGATCGCGCAAATCTTCGGAATTGTCGGTGAAAATTGCCGCCAGTTTGCGGCCTTCGCTGGTCGCAATACTCGTAAACCACACCGAGGCCAGGAACTGCTCGCCGTCGCCGCGCCGGCCCCGGCAGGTGGTGGTGGTCCGGTACTGGAACGACCCGAGTCCGCTCCCATCCTGCAGATCGGCCAGCGCCGGGAGAAAATTCCCAATCTGCCGGCCCAGCAGGGTCCCCGGCTTCATCCCGAGCACCAGATGCGCCTCCTGGTTGGCCAGTTCGATCACGCCTCCCGAATTCGCGGTCACGATCGCAGCGGGGCTCGATTCCACGAGCATCCGCATCTGATCTTCCGCCGCCTTCCGCCGGGTGATTTCCTCCCGCACTTTCGCCAGATACCGGATCTGCATCCGCCGGTTCCGGGCGACTTCCCCCAGCAGCAGCCCCACCATGATATACGTCACCGACGTGGAAATGAGCCGGGTGACCGCGTGAGGCGCCCAGGAAAAGGGTCCGAAGTGTTCGCGCAGAACCGCGCTTGCCAGCGCCAGAATGACAATTTCGATCCGCCGGAATGCGAGCGCCGCCACGACGATGGGAATCAGGTACAGAGTCCCCAGCGACACCTGCATTTTGGTCATGCTGTCCGCAACCAGGATCACTCCCATGAGGGCGAACACAACCAGAAGGATCCAGCGCCGCGGCAGGTCGAACAGGGAGTCGAGCAACCGCGGTTCTTCCGCCTCCAGACGATCAAAAGAGTCGAGGGCAGGTCGTCCCTGCAGTGAATCAGATGACATGCACACGGGCTGCCAATCACAGCCACCAATAAGACGATCCTGCCCGAAAGACGGTTACTTCAATCTGTCTTCGCTCTCAAAAGAGAGGCGGCTGCAACTCGGGTCCCCGCCGGCGGTCTATTTTAAAATAGCTGAAAGCCCGGTCCGTCGCCATCCGCCCGCGCGGGGTCCGGTCCAGAAAGCCCAACTGCATCAAATACGGCTCATAGACTTCTTCGATGGTGTCGGCTTCCTCGTCCGTGGAGGCGGCGATGGTGTTCAGGCCCACCGGACCACCACCGTACTTCTCGAGAATCGTCATCATGATCTTCTGATCGATCTCGTCCAGTCCCCACGGGTCCACGTCCAGCAGGTCGAGGGCCGTCCGCGCCACCTCCAAAGTGATGTGGCCATCCGCGCGCACCTGCGCGTAATCCCGCACGCGGCGCAACAGCCGGTTCGCGATCCTGGGCGTCCCCCGCGACCGCCGGGCGATCTCGGTCGCCGCTTCCCCGTCGACCGTCACGCCGATGATCCGCGCGGCCCGCTCGACGATCTGCGTCATTTCGGCCACTTCGTAGTGTTTCAGGTAGAGCACCAGTCCGAACCGGCCACGCAGCGGGGCGCTCAGCAACCCCTGCCGGGTCGTCGCTCCCACCGCCGTGAAGGTCTGAATCGGCAGCGAGTGGGTTCGCGCCCCGGGCCCCTGTCCGATCACGATGTCGATCCGGAAGTCTTCGAGAGCCGAGTACAGAACCTCTTCCACATCGGGCATCAACCGGTGGATTTCATCGATGAAAAAGACCTGCCGGCCCTTCAACGCGCTGAGAATGCCGGTCAAATCCACCTTTTTCTGCAACATCGGCCCGCTGGTGAGGTCGAAGGCGGCGTCGAGTTCGAGGGCGATGATGTTGGCGAGAGTCGTCTTGCCCAGCCCCGGCGGCCCGATCAGAAGGACATGATCCATCGCCTCGCCGCGCTGTTTGGCGGCTTCGATGGCGATCGCCAGGATCTCTTTCACCTTGGGCTGGCCGGTGAATTCGTCCAGCCGCCGCGGGCGCAGCGTCGTCTCGAATTGGCTGTCATCCGCCTGCGCGGCGGCGGACACCAAGCGGCGGGCGGGACTCGAATCGGGCATCAGCGACCTTCAGATTACCGCATCAAGCTCAACGCCCGGCGGAACAGTTCCTCGAAATCGCCGGAGCCGCCCTCGGCCGCCGCCTTCCGGACGGCCACTTCCGCCGCATCCGCCTTCCCCCCCAGGTTCACCAGTGCGCTCACGCAATCCCGCTCGAGTTCCGTCAGCGGCCGCCCCGGCTTCGTTCCCGCGCCCGCCGCCACCGAAGGCGCTACACCGAAGTCGATCTTGTCCCGCAATTCCAGAATCAGCCGCTCCGCCGTCTTCTTCCCGATCCCCGGAATCCGCGTCAACTGCCCCACTTCGCCCACCCGCAGGATCCCCGCCAACTCCGCCGCGGGCACGCCGCTCAGAATGGTGATCGCGAGTTTGGGACCAACGCCCGTCACCGTGATCAGCTTTTCGAACAGCGCCTTCTCTTCCGGCGCCGCGAATCCATACAGCACCAGCGCATCCTCCCGCACGTGCGTGTGGACGCGCAGCGACACGTCTTCGCCCACGCCCGGCAGCGAACTGAAGGTCGTCACCGAGATCACGACGTCATAACCGACGCCCCCGCAGAGCACAATCGCCTGGTTCGGGTGCTTTTCTTCGAGCCGTCCTCGCAGTAACGCAATCATTCTGGACTCCATCTTCGCGCAATGTGGCAGACTCTAGGGAATGGCCGAATCCGGAATCGCCCGCTTCGAACTCAAAGCCGGCGGCGTCACCCTTCAGGGCGAGGCCGAACTGCCTGCCGGACCCGTCTCCGTGGAGGACATGCTGCCCGTGTTCCACGGCCTCGGCAGCGCGCTGGTCAACATCGCCGTCCAGGCGGTCGAAGCCGACGGCCACTCCATCAGTTGCCGCGCCGGTTGCGGCGCCTGCTGCCGCCAGATCGTCCCGATCACCGAACACGAAGCCCGCGCCCTGAGCGAGCTCGTGTTTTCCCTCCCCGAACCCCGGCGCACGCGCGTCCTGCTGCGCTTCCGCGATGCCGTCCTTCAGATCGAAGCGGCCGGCATCCGCCCCCGAATCGAGCAACTGCATCTCATCGGCGAACGCAGTGACCGCGTGCGCCTCGGCATCGATTACTTTTCCCTCGGCATTCCCTGCCCCTTTCTCGAGGACGAATCCTGCTCGATTCACGAAGTCCGGCCGATGGCCTGCCGCGAGTACCTCGTCACCTCCGACCCCGTCCACTGCCAGGACCCCGCCAGCCTAGAAGTCGTGGGAGTCCACCTCCCCGCCAAGCCCTCCCACTCGCTCTCCTGCTTCGGCGAGGGTGACGGCCACCATCGCTTTGTCCTCGTCCCGCTCGTGCTCTCGCTCCAGTTCGCGGCCGCCAATCCCGCTCCGGAAGCGCACGTGCCCGCGCCCGAGATGCTCAAGCGCTTTCTCGAATTTCTGGACGGGCGCGACATCCCTGAATCAGAGCCCGCCGCGGAAGGCCCTTCGGATTAACCCGGCCGACGCCCGCGCCGGTTCGCCGGTCGCGGCCGCCGCCGGCATGGCTTCGCCTTCCTCCCACCGGACGCCCGCCCGGTGGACCAGGACGGTCCCTTCGAGCGTTCCTCGCAGTACCACGCCTTCCGGGTCCCAGTAATGCCGGACACGCCCGTCGCCAAAGGCCGTCGTGTGCGCTCTCAGCGGCTTCGACCCGCGCCAAACCGCGAGAATGCGCACGGCCGCCTTCCGGTCCTCCCGCAAAGCCCGGCGCAGCGCGAGAACATCCTGCTCCGATGACAGCGAACCCGCGCTCAGCAGGACGACCACCCGGGGCTCCGCCGCCGCTTCGTTGAAACCCGCCCGCAGTTCGGCCTCGACGTTGCCCGCCTCGGTGAATGCCGCCTCTTCCAACCCGTCCGACAGCTTCATCTCCAGCAAGCGCTGCACCGCGAATCCCGCGAAGATCACGCCGCCCAGGAACAGCGCCAGTGTCAGATACCGGCTTCTTGGACGCGCGGTCACGACTTCTCCCCGGCCTCCTCCGCCGAATCGCCCTCGCCGGGGGCCAGAAACAGATTCCGTTCCAGTCCGTGCTGACGCGTGTACAACTCGTGATAACGGCCTTGCAGCGCGTACAGCGCTTCGTGCGTGCCCCGCTCGACGATTTCGCCGCCTTCCATGACCAGAATCTGGTCCGAACGGCGGATTGTGGACAATCTGTGGGCGATCACAAACGTCGTCCGCCCCCGCATCAGATACGCCAGACCTTCCTGAATCATCGCCTCGGTCTCGCTATCCAGGCTCGAGGTCGCTTCGTCCAGAATCAAAATCCGCGGGTCGGCCAGAATCGCCCGCGCGATGGAGACCCGCTGCTTCTGCCCGCCTGACAGCTTGACGCCGCGCTCGCCGACCACCGTCTCGTAGCCCTCGGGAAACCGCTCGACGAACTCGTCCACGCGCGCGATCCGGCACGCTTCCATGATCTGGGCTTCGGTCGCCTCCGGCCGCGCGAAAGCCACGTTTTCGCGAATCGTGCCGTCAAAAAGGAAGGTCTCCTGCAGGACGACGCCGATTTGTGTCCGGTAGCTTTCAAGCCGGACGCGCGTCAGATCCACGCCGTCCACCACCACCCGGCCCGCCTTCGGCTTGTGGAACGCCGCGATCAGGCCAATCGTCGTCGATTTGCCCGACCCGGACGAGCCGACGAGCGCCGTGACGGTCCCCGGCGCCGCTTCGAACGAGATGCCGCGCAGCACCGGCTTTCCTTCCTCGTACTCGAACTCGACCCCCTCGAAGCGGACTTCACCCGTCAGCGCGGGCAGCGTGGCCGTCCGCTCCGGGTCAGCGTCCTCGGCCGCTTCGTCCAGGATCTCGCGCGTCCGCTCCAGCCCCGCGATCGCCTCGGTCAACTGGGTCCCGATCCCGACGACCTGAAACACGGGCGCGACCAGGAAGGCCATGAAGGCCGTGAAGGTGACAAATCCGCCGAGCGTCAGCGTTCCATCGAGGATTTGTCTGCCGCCCATGTACATGACCAGCGCGCCGACGATGCCCAACAGCACGGTCGCCGACAGGCTGAGCAGCGCCACGCCGGTCAACGACTGCATCACGTTGTTCAGAATCCGCTGGGCGCCGGCGGCGAACACGCGTTCCTCGCGCTCCTCGGCGTGGTAGCCCTTGACGACCCGGATCCCGCCGAGGGTCTCGGTCAATCGCCCGGTCACCTCCGCCGTGATCTTGCCGCGTTCGCGGAAGATCGGCCGCAACGTGTTGAATGCATAGCGCAGGACCAGCGTGAACACCGACACCACGGCCAGCGCCATCAGCGTCAGTTTCGGACTGATGCCCATCAGCACCACGAACGATAGAACGGCCGTCAACAACCCTCCAACGAACTCGACCAGCCCCGTTCCGACGAGGTTCCGGACTCCTTCGACGTCGTTCATGATGCGGGAAACCAGTTGCCCCGACTTGTTCGTGTCGAAGAAGACGACGGGCAGGCGTCCGACGTGGGCTTGCACTTTGCAGCGCAGTTCCGCGATCAGTTTCTGGGCCGATTTCGACAGCAAATGGGTCAGCCAGAAGCCGGTGATCCCCTGCAGGGCGGTCGCTCCCAGGACAGCCAGGATCAGCGGGGCCAGCAGTTCCACGCGCCGGTTCGCCAGGACGTCGTCAATCAGGAACTTGGTCGACGCGGGTAACACCAGGCCCGCGACGCGGCTGATGATGATGAGGACCAGCCCCAGCAGGAGTTGCGCGCGCCTGGGCCGGATCAGATCCTTGACGTCCGGCCACACGGCGGACCAGTTGGCGCTCTTGGTGACCGGGGCCTGCGGGCTCCGGCTGTGACGGCGCGATGTGCGCTCGGAAAACGATCCGTGGCGGGTTACCATGAGAGAGTGCGAACCTTTCTATTGTCGTTGCTTTGTGGCGCCCTGTGGGCGCAGGCTCCCGCCCCGGCCCCGGAGCCCGCTGCGGCGGACCCCGTGGTTTTCTCCGTGGGCGATGAAAAAATGACGCGCTCGGAGTTCGAGGCGCTGATCGCCGCGATGCCCGAAAAGGCCCGCCAGGAACTCGCGTCCCCCCAGGCCCGCCGCCGCTTCGCTGAGAACTTGAGTGAAATCAAGGCTTTGGCCCAGGAAGCCCGCCGCCGCAAGATCGCCGACCGGGCCGATGTCCAACGCCAGCTCAAGCTGACCGAGGAGAACCTGCTCGCCAACTCGCTGTTCCAGGACCTGCTGAAGGAGTCTACCCCCGCCGAAGCCGAGGTTCGCGCCTACTACGAGGAGCACAAGACCGAATATGAGTCGGCCAAGGCTCGCCACATTCTGATCCGCTTCCAGGGTTCGCGGGTTCCCCTGCGTGAAGGGCAGCCCGACCGGACCGACGAAGAGGCGCTCGCGAAGACCCAGGAAGTCCGGAAACGCCTCCTTGCGGGCGAAGAGTTCGCCGCCGTCGCCAAGGCCGAGTCTGACGACACCGGGTCCGGCGAAGAGGGGGGCAGCCTGGGCGAGTTCGGCCGCGGACGGATGGTGCCGGTCTTCGACGAAGCGGTCTTTTCGCTGCCGGTCGGCCAGGTTTCCGAACCTGTGAAGAGCCAGTTTGGCTACCACCTGATTCTGGTGGAGTCGCGTGGGGCGAAGTCTTTTGATGAGATGCGCGGGGAGATTGAACGCCAGCAGAAGCCGGAGAAGGCACGCGCCACCGCGGAAGCGATCCGTGCCAAGACCGCGATCGTGATCGACGAGACCTACTTTGGCGCCGAAGAGCCCGAACCGGCGCCGGCGCCAGTGCCCCCGCCCGCCGGCCGCCCGTAGTCCAAAGACACCGCCCCTGGCCGTCCAGTGGTTTGACCGGCCTTGGGGCTGATTCCTCATCCGCCACTATGGTGGCATGCCGATTCCAGCCAACCCGGAGCAACGGGCCCGCAGGCGCGCGGTTTTCCGCGAGCAACCCGCTGAGCCTGAACACTTTACCGGAACTGTAAAAAAATCCAGAAAGCCCGTCAACGTTCGCCCTTCATCCAATGGGGCGGTGGGGATCGGGGGGAGTCCTACTGTCCGGTTGCGCGTGTCCGGAAGTACTCGACGGTCTCCCGAAGACCCTCTTCGAGGGGGACGCGCGGCGCCCAGCCCAGGACTTCCCTCGCCTTCGTGATATCCGGGCGGCGGCGCTGCGGATCGTCCTCGGGCAGCGGCAGGAAGGTGATCTCCGACGCGGACCCGGTCAGCGCCTTGATCCGCTCGGCGAACTCGAGCATGGTCATCTCGACGGGGTTGCCGAGGTTCACGGGGAGCCTCTCCTCGCTCCGGCTCAACCGGACGAGACCGTCGACCAGATCGGTCACGTAGCAGAAACTGCGGGTCTGCAGCCCCGTTCCGAACACCGTGACGGGCTCTCCGCGGAGCGCCTGGCTCAGGAAGGCCGGCACCACGCGGCCGTCGTCCAGCTTCATCCGCGGGCCGAACGTGTTGAAAATGCGGGCGATATTGGTTCGCAGTCCATGCGCGCGGTGGAACGCCATGGTGATCGCCTCGGCATAGCGCTTCGCCTCGTCATAGCAAGACCGCGGGCCGACGGGATTGACATGACCCCAGTAGCTTTCGCGCTGCGGATGTTCGAGCGGGTCGCCGTAACATTCCGAGGTGGAGGCGAGCAGGAACCGCGCGCCGCTCTCGGCGGCAGATTCAAGCAGATGGCGGGTCCCTTCGCTGCCCACGCGCAGCGTCTCCACCGGGAAGGCCAGATAATCGCGGGGGCTTGCGGGCGACGCGAGATTCATGACAACGTCCGGCGCCGGCAGGGAGGGGAGCGGCCGGGTGATGTCGTGCTCGACAAACTCGAAGCCGGTCCGGCCAGCGAGCGCTTCGAGGTTTTCGGCCTTTCCCGTCAAATAGTTATCGACGCCCGTCACGGTGTGACCGTCGTTCAGAAGCCGTTCGCACAGATGTGATCCGATGAACCCCGCCGCGCCCGCAACCAGATAATGCAAAGTTGATTCCTCCTCCGTTATTGTAAAGGGCGCGTGATAGAGTGTGGAAACAACCGCTATGACCGGCCCCACGGGAGTTGAAATCGCGCTGTTCGCCGCGCTTCTGATTCTGTCCCTGATTCTGTTCTGGAGGCGTTTTGGCCGCGTTGTCGCGATGATCCGCGCTTCGCGCCCGGACGCGGGCTTCACGGCCGCTCCCTGGGGGCCTCGCGTGGGCCGCTTTGTCTCTGAAGTGCTGCTCCAGTCGAAGGTGATCCGGCACCGGCCGCTGCCGGGTCTGGCGCATGCTTTTGTGTTCTGGGGCTTCCTGGCCTTCGCGCTGGTCACGTTGAATCATGTCGCTCACGGCTTTGGAATCGGGCTTTTCGACCTCCAGAATGGCTTGTTTGGACGCTTTTATGCTGCTTGCGCGGCGGTTTTTGCGCTGCTGGTGGCGGTTTCGATCACCGGATTGGCGGTACGGCGGTTTCTGGTTCGCCCCCGGTGGCTGGGCGAGGCGATCTCGTGGGAGTCGGGCCTGATTGCGCTGCTGATCCTGACGCTGATGGTCACGTATTTGCTTGAGTTTCAGGGAGTTCAGGCTCGCGGACTGTGGTGGGCGCATACTCTCGCCCTGCTCGTCTTTCTTCCATTGGTGCCGCACACCAAGCACCTCCATCTGATTCTGAGCCCGTTGACTGTCCTGTTGAAACAGAAGGACTTCGCCCATTTGCCGCCCCTCCGGGACGAAGACGACTTCGGCCTCGACACCGGCCGCGATATCACTCAGAGACTGGCCCTGCAGGCGTTTTCCTGCGTGGAGTGTGGCCGCTGCCAGCAGCACTGTCCCGCGCACAATACCGGCAAACTGCTCAATCCGAAGGAGATCGCCCTGGGCCTCCGCTCCTTCCTGAACGAGAATGGCGCGGCGGCCGAGGCGCCCTTGCTGGGTGTCCATCTCGCTGAGGAAGCGGTCTTTCAGTGCACGACTTGCGGCGCCTGTGAGCATCAATGCCCGGTAGGCATCGAGCATCTGCCGGTCATTCTTGGGCTTCGCCGGGGCGCCGTGAACACCGGGAAGTGGGAGGACGAACACGGCGGGGAACTGTTTCTGAGGCTCGAACGGAACGGCAATCCGCTCGGTTTGGGCGCTTATGAACGCGATAAATTCGTTAAGAAGGCGCAGTTGCCGCTCTTTGACGGGACGCAGTCGTACTGTTTGTGGCTCGGCTGCATGGGTTCGTTCGACCCGCGCGGGCGTGAGATCGTGGAGTCGCTCGTGCGCGTTCTCCGCTACCTGAACATCAGCTTCGGGGTTCTCAAAAAGGAGAAATGCACGGGGGACTCGGCCCGGCGTCTGGGCAATGATCTGGCTTTTCAACAGCTTGCCGAGTTCAACATCGGGCAGATGCAATCGGCCGGGGTGAAGAAGCTGATCTCGATCTGCCCGCACTGCGTCCGGACGATCGGCCACGACTGGCGCGAATTCGGCGTGGAGTTCGAGATTGAGCACCATTCCGTGTTTCTGGAGCGGCACAGCCATCTTTTGCCGCCATCAGAGGTGACGCGCGAGACGGTGGCGTACCATGATCCGTGCTATCTCGGGCGGTATCAGCAGGTTTACGATGAGCCGAGGGCCGTTGCGGCGTCGGTCCACGACCTGATTGACCCTCCACGATCCAGGGAAACGTCGTTTTGCTGCGGCGCGGGCGGCGGATTGGTCTTCCTGGGCGAGGAGAAGGGCAAACGGGTCAGCCATGAACGGGCGGAAGAACTGATCGGGACGGGGGCGCCGGTGGTGGCGGCGGCGTGCCCGTTCTGCCACACGATGTTTCGCGACGCTTTCGCCGCGCTGAAGCCCGAAGGAGCGCCCCAACTGTTTGATATTGCGGAACTTGCCGCCGCGCGTCTGCCCGCGAAAGACGATGCGCGGGAGGCTGTGGTAAACTGACAAATGTCCCGCCCAAGGTGTGGGCCCGTAGCTCAACTGGCAGAGCAACTGACTCTTAATCAGTAGGTTGAAGGTTCGATTCCTTCCGGGCTCACCAATTCCTTTCCCTTTCCCCCTGCAACTGTACGCTTCCCGCCACTCCGGGCATTCTTCACGCATCTATATCTCTTGGAGGAGCATTCCCGATGAAGGCACAGAGCGAGCAGTCCGCGCTACCCCACGTGGTGATTGTGGGGGGAGGTTTTGGGGGACTGGCCGTAGCCCGTTCGCTGCGGAAAGCGCCGGTCCGGATCACTTTGATCGACCGGACGAACCATCATCTGTTTCAGCCGCTG
>DNFG01000404.1:0-2929 GCA_003487005.1 Bryobacterales bacterium | reverse complement strand
CAGCCGCTGCTGTACCAGGTGGCGACGGCTGTTCTGACACCGGGGCAGATTGCGGCGCCGATCCGGCAGGTGCTTGGGAGCCAGGAGAACGCGTCGGTGATTATGGGCGAGGTGACGGGGGTGGACACGGGGCGGCAGGAGGTGATCGTCCGGACGGCGGACCGGGACGACCATCACATCGGATTTGACTCTCTGGTGGTGGCGACGGGGGTGCAGCACAGCTACTTTGGGCGGGACGATTTCGCGAAGTATGCCCCGGGGTTGAAGTCGATGGCGGACGCGACGGACGTGCGGAACAAGGTTTTGCAGGCTTTCGAGACCGCGGAAGTGGAGACGAACGAGCGGCACCGGGACGAACTGCTGACGTTCGTGCTGGTGGGCGGCGGTCCAACGGGAGTGGAGATGGCGGGGGCGATCGCGGAACTGGCAAACCTGACGATGCGCAAGGACTTCCGGAGAATCGATCCGCGCCGGGCGCGGATTGTGCTGGTGGAGGCGGGCCCGCGGGTGCTTTCGGCGTTCGAGGAATCGCTGTCGCTGAAGGCGCAGGCGCGCCTGCGCTCGAAGGGGGTTGAGTTGCGTCTGGGGCAACCGGTGGAACACATCGACGCCGAAGGGGTGATTGTGGGCGGCGAGCGGATCTTCTCGCGGACGGTGATCTGGACGGCGGGGGTGACGCCATCGCCGGTGGCCCAATGGCTGGATGCGCCGACGGACCGTCTGGGGCGCGTACGGGTGAACGGCGATCTGACGGTGGGCGGGATGGCGAATGTCTTCGTGATCGGCGACGTGGCGTATTACGAGCAGAACGGGCGTCCGGTGCCGGGGGTGGCGCCGGTGGCGATTCAACAGGGGAAGTACGTGGGCGGGGTGATCGCGGCGCGGGCGAAGCGGGGTCCGGTGGCGATGCCGGTGTTCCGGTATAACGACAAGGGGGCGATGGCGGTGGTGGGCCGCAATTATGCGGTGATGCAGTTCCGGCGGTGGAAGATTGCGGGGTATCTGGCGTGGCTGGTCTGGTCGGGGGTTCACGTGCTGTTTCTGGCGTTGCCGAATCTGCGCGTGTCGGTCTTCCTGCAGTGGATCTGGAGCTATTTGAGCAAACAGCGGGGATCACGGCTGATTGTGACGCCGCACGGGGCGGCGAAGGCGGAACCGGTGGGGGCGTTGACGTCGCCGGAGGGCCGTTAAAGTCCGGGGCCGGCGGGTTTGATCCAGCCGCGTTGTTCGAGTTGGGCTTCGTCGGCGGCGGGGTCGTGGAAGGGGAGCGAGGCGACCTGGCGGCCATGTTCGATCATGACGCCGAAGGGCGGGTCGGTGAATTTGAAGGTTTCGCGCAGTTGGGTGGCGCTGGAGGAGATGTCGGCCGTGAATTTGGCGGCATCGAGAAAGTCCTGGGCCCACTGGGGGTTGACGGTGGGGAGGGCGATGATTCGGACGTTTTCCCACTCGCGTTTGCCGAGGCGCTGGGCGACCTGGTGGCAGTGGGAGCACTCGGGATCGAAGAAGTAGAGAAAGACGCGGCCATGGCGGATCGAGAAGGGCTTGCCGTCGACGGTAATTTCGTGGGGAGCTTCGAGGCCCTGTTGGGAGGTGACGGCGTGGGCGTAGAAGCCGCCGGCGAGCACGGCGAAGGCGGCGAGGGGGACGAGGGAGGGGCGCCAACCGTCGGAGGGCCGGGCCCAGAGCCAGGCGGCCCCGGCCATCAGGAGCAGGACGGCGTCGGTGATGAAGAACTCGGGTCCGACGACGCGCTGGAGCCAGGGGAAGCAGGTGCAGTCGTCGCCCTGGAGACGTTCGTAGAAGATGGCGAAGTAGGCCATAAAGACGAGGAGCATCAGGCCGCAGAGGAGGGCGCCCCAGCGGCGCCATCGCGGGAAGAGGAGCAGGAGTCCGGCCCAGGCCTCGACGGTGCCGGCGAGGAGGGCGGCGGCGAGGGCGAGGGAGGGGGGGACGAGCGCCTGGACCATCCGGGCGGTGGTGGCGAGGGGGTCGCTTAGTTTCCAGAGGCCTGCGACGACGAAGAAGATGGCGAGGAGCCATGCACAGAGGGTCCCGGTCCAGAACTGCCAGGGGGCGGGGGAGCGGGAATCGGGCGCGGCGTGTGCCATACTGTCTTCCATGTCCGCTATTGTAGTCCTTTTGGCCTTGCTGGCAGGGGTGGCGCACGCGCAGAAGGCGGATCTGATTGTGGAAAATGCCGTGATTTACACGGTGAATCCGGCACAGCCGCGGGCGAAATCGATTGCGGTTATCAAAAGTAAAATCCTGGCGGTGGGCGAGGATTTGTCGCAATTCGCGGACGCCGGGACGAGGCGGATCGACGCGCGGGGCGCGACGGTGATACCGGGTCTGATTGACGGTCACGCGCATCTGCGAGGGCTGGGCGAACTGCTGGAATCGAAGGACCTGCGGGCGGTGGCGTCGATCGCGGCGGTGGCAGATCTGGTCCGGGAGGAAGCGGCGCGGCGGGCGCCGGGCGAGTGGATCGTGATGCGCAACTGGGACCAGACCAATTGGGGGGGCTCGTTCCCCCACGCGCGGGACCTGGACGCGGCGGCGGGGGGGCGGCCCGTATTTCTGAGCCGCGTGGACGGGCACGCGGGCTGGGCGAACACAGAGGCGCTGAAGCGGGCGGGCATCACACGCGCGACCAAGGACACCCCTGGAGGGAAGATCATCCGGGACGCGGACGGGGAGCCGACGGGGGTACTGATCGACCGGGCGATGGGCCTGGTAAGCAGCCGGATTCCGCCGCCGACGGCGGCGCAGGTGAAGCGTCGGCTGGAACTGGGGGCGCGGGAATGTGCGCGTCTGGGGCTGACTTCGGTGCATGACGCGGGGCCATCTCTTCGAAGACATCATCTCAGACCGCACCACGCTCGTCCTGCGCTACAACATCAAAGCCGGCGATTTCACCCACGGCGGC
>DNFG01000010.1 GCA_003487005.1 Bryobacterales bacterium | reverse complement strand
CTCCCACGGCGGCTTCCACGACGAATGGCGCGTTTACGGCAAGCCCAACGGCGACGAACTCTTCAGCCTCCGCCAGTTCGAACTCGCCCCCGGCGCCGAGACCGTCCTCACCGGACCCGCCGCCCTCTGCATCATCCACTTCAGCCACGGCCATGGCAAACTCGGCAACCACGACGTCGAAGTCAAATCCGGCATCCGCCTCGGTGAACCCCTCCACGACGAGTTCGTGATCCCCTACGAAACCGCCAAGACCCTCAAGGGCATCCGCCTCGTCAACACCAGCAAGACCGAACCGCTGGTCGGCACCCGCTGCTGGGGCCCCGAAGCCTGGGGTCACAAAATGCCCAAAGCCCCCTTCGAAACCTGGCCCCGCTAAACAGTCACCGCTTCACCGGAACGAACGCAATCTCGTGAATGTGCGGGAAGGGACTCTCGCTCTCCAGCCGAACCGTCACCTTCCCGCCCGGCAACTCGTGCTCCCCCCACGTCGTCCACTTCTGCTGGTCCTGCTCATAGCCTCCTGTTGGGAGCCTCCCTAACTGTCGCAGCACCACGTTCCCGTTCACCAGCAATCTCACCGGCCGCCCTTGCTCCGTTGCATACCGCGCCCTCACCTCGTACAGACCCGCCCCGGGCAGCACCGCCTCAAATTCAGCCCACCCCGGCGGCTGCGGCGTCGTCAGCACTGCGATGCTGTGCGCGAACGTAGAACGGTCCACCACCGCATTCCCCGCCCGCATCGACCCAGCCTCCACCCGCGTCGCTTCCCGTCCGGGATCCGTCGATTCCGCCGGCTGTCCCCTCCCGTCGTATGTCACCCTCCGGAGCACCAGCGAACCGCCTCTGCCCAACTCCTCCCATCTCAACCCCCACGCCGATGGCCAGTTCCCCGACGGCTCCCCCTGCCCCTGCAGCAGCACGCATCCGCCTTTCGCCACCTTCGCCGCCACTTCCGGCGTGTAGTCCCTTCCTTCAAAATCCTCGAATCGCCCCGTGAAGAAGTTATAGAACCGGAACCCCGGGTGCAGCAACTCCAGAACCGCTCGCAGCTTCGCTTCTGAAAACGAATCTCCAAACTGAAGCGCAGCCACCCGGTCGCTCGACCCATAGTAGTGATACACCTCGCACCCCTCCCCCGCGTCCGCCGCCACCGCCTTCAGCCGCGATGCGCCCATGGCAAAACTCGACTGGTGCTCAATCCAGCCTCTCATCCCCTTATCCAGGCTCCCCAAACTCACCAAACCCAGCACGACCGCCGCACCCGCCACAATCCGCCGGTCACGCAACTGCCCCAGCAGCAGCGCCGCGCAGAACGTCAGCAGCCCCATCCCGGGGATCAGGTACCGCGGATTGGGATGCTTCACCGTCAGTACCAGCATCACCAGCGCCCCCGCCAACGCCAGCACAACCTCCCTCCGCACCGCCTTCGCCCACCACACTGCAATCACCGCCCCAAGCAACCACATCCCGAACGCCGGCTCCTTGTCGTACAGCCCCATGGCGTTCGCCGCCAGCTTCTCCATCGACGGCAACCCGGCCTCACCGCTGCCATAGTTGCCCGACCGCGTCAGCAAACCCTCCACCCACCTGAATATCGCCGGAATCTTGTGCCACACCGGTGAAATCAGGACGACCACCGCCCCCGCCGCCGCCAGAATGAACCGCCGTCGCAGCCGCCAACCCGGCAGCGCCAGCACCATCACCGCGTGAGGAAAGAACGTGATCTTCGTCACGACGCCTGCCGCGAGCAGCACGCCCGTCCAAACCGCCATCCGCCCCATCTCCGCCTCCCCCCACTCCCGGCCCGACGCCCGCCGCAGCGCCGCCGCCAGAAACGGCGCAAGATAGAGCAGCGACACAATCACAATCACAGGCTCGGGCGTCACCCGCCCCATGCTCTGCAGCACGATCGGAAAGCTGAACAGCATCCCTTGCAGCACCAGTGCGGCCGCCAGAACACCCGTCTGCCTCCAGACAAACACCCCCATCCCATACAGCAGAAGCCCGATCCCCACCACCAGCACAAAGTTCGCCGCACGCAGATACGGCTCCGGATTGGACAGAACATCCATCGGCAGTGTCTTGCAATCATCCCCGCTCGCGCACCCCACCACGTGCCGCGCCAGCACTACCCCCGCCAGCCCCACCTGCAGCGTCGTGCCCGGATGATCGATATGCCCCGGGCTCTTTAGCGTCAGAACGTTCACCGCGTTGAACAGGTACGCATACTCCGGGTCGGTCACGTCCCCGTAGTAAAACGGGCCTCGCAGTGCCGAGACCCAGAATCCCAGGACCACCATCAGCACCGGCACAATCGCCAGCCGCATCTTCATTCGACTCTCCATCATGCCGCTCCCCAATCTACTTCAGCTTGATCCGTACCAGCCCCACCAGCACCATCCGCAACAGTTGAAATCCATGCCGGAACCGGCTGATATTCGTCGATCCGTACGTCCGGTCCAGATACCGGATCGGCAGATTTACAATCCCCAGCCGCAGCAGCGCCGCCGGGAACAACAGCTCGAAATCGCCAAATGGATCAAAATCCCCAAAATCCCGCCGCCATGCCACCATCCGCTCATAATCCTTGCGGCTCAAGAACTTCGTTCCGCACAGCGAATCCCCTAGCGGCACCCCCAGGACATAACTCAGCGCCTTCGCGAAGAATATGTTCCCTAACAGGTTCAGGAACCGCATCGCCTCCCCCTCCATCGGATACACCAGCCGGCTCCCGTTGATGAAATCCCCCAACCCCGCCGCGTACGCCTCGTAATACCGGCCCAGCCTCTCCGGCGGCATCGTCAGATCCGCATCCAGAATTGTCAGCAACGGCTGCGTCGCCATCGAAAATCCCAGCCGCACCGCGTCCGCCTTCCCCTTCCCCCTTTGCTGCGCCGACAGGATCCGGTACCGGTCCCCATACTCCGCCCGCACCCTCTCGATCTCCTCCCACGTCCCGTCTGAACTGTGCCCCTCCACGAAGATGATCTCCAGCGGACACCCCAATTCCGGCATCCGCTTCAGCGCCGCCTCAATGTTGCCCCGCTCATTCCGCGCCGGAATCACCACAGACAACCCCGGCCGCCCCGCTTCCGGCAGAATCGGACGCAGCGTCACTACACACGACAACGCCAGCCACCGCACCAGCGGCAGCGCCGCCAGGAAAGAATCCAGCCGCTGTCCCACTCCCGTCAACCGCCCGGGCGGGAAGTTGCACAGTCGCAGATTCACCACCTCGTACCCGCTCAGCAGCGCTAGCGCCTCCACGTCCCGCCTCGTCACGAATGTCGTCGGCGGGGGCCCCTTTCTCAGCCCAAGCGCATTGGCCACCCGGTATAGACCCCGCAAATACGGGTTGTAGATCACCGCCACCACCCGCGATCGCCGGTTTAATGCCGGCTTCAACTCTTCCAGCAGCCCCTGAATATCCAGGCTGTGATTGAAATTCCCATTCAGCAGGACCGCCACGGCACGCTCCGGCTCCCCACACTCCCCGTCCACGACCGCTGGGTCCTCCGTCGTCAATTTCCGTCCGCAAAGGGTCCTCTCCAGAAGCTGCCCCTCATCGTGCGGCAGTGGCCGGAACTGAACCACGGCGTCGAAATAGGGGGTAAACGAGGAGAGAAATTTCGCGATAATCAAGTCGGCCTTCCGTCGTGCACCCTTGCTGCCTGCAGCCACCGGCGCCCGGTCTGCATCAACCCCACTGATTCTACCGCCTGCCCGCCCTCCCCCGCTGAAACCCGTCCTCCCACACCGGCCTGCCGCAGTGACACAGGT
>DNFG01000452.1 GCA_003487005.1 Bryobacterales bacterium | reverse complement strand
GGGCACCAGTTGGTGAAGGCGCTCTGGAACAGGTTCAGGCCGACGAAGGCGGTGAACCAGAGCCAGCGAATGTCGATGGTGGCGGCGAGTGCGACGCTGAGCATCACGAAAAAGCCGGCGATCATGCGGAGGTAGCGGTCAACGGTCATGCGATTTGTCTCCTCTTTTGGGCCATGTAGTAAACGATGGGGACCGTGACGCGCGATAGCAGCAGCGAGGCGATTTCGCCGGCCATGAGCGCGATGGCGAGTCCCTGGAAGATGGGGTCGAACAGGATGACGATGCTGGCGACGACGACGGCCGCCGCGGTGAGCATCATCGGCCGGAAGCGGACGGCGCCGGCGTCGATGACGGCCTGATCGAGGGGCATGCCCTCCTTCAGGCGCAGTTCGATGAAGTCCACCAGAATGATGGAGTTGCGGACGACGATGCCGGCTCCGGCGATGAATCCGATCATGGAGGTGGCGGTGAAGAACGCGCCCATCATGCCGTGGGCGGGCAGGATGCCGACGAGCGAGAACGGGATGGCGGCCATGATGATGAGCGGGGTCAGGAAGCTTTCGAACCAGCCCACGACAAGCACGTAAATCAGCACGAGGACGGCGGCGAAAGCGATGCCGAGGTCGCGGAAGACTTCGTAGGTGATGTGCCATTCGCCGTCCCACTTCATGGAGTAGCGGTTGTCGTCGCCGGGTTGGCGGGCGGTGAACTGTTCGATTTCGTAGCCGCCCTCGACGGGGATCTTGGTGATTTCCGGGCCGAGTTTGAGGATGGCGTACACGGGGCTTTCCATCACGCCGGCGATGTCGGCGGTGACGTAAGTGACCGGCATCAGATTCTTGTGATAGATGGAGCGGTCAACGACGCCCTTTTCGACGTGGACGATCTCGGCCAACGGGACGAGGGCGCCGGTGCGCCCGGCCACCTTGAGTGATTTGAGGCGCTCGATATCGCTGCGGGTGGCGCGGTCGAGGCGGACGGTGACGGGGATGTCCTCCTTGGCGGCGTCGACGTGGAGGAGTCCGGCGGACATGCCTCCGGCTGCGGCGGAGAGGGTTTGGGCGACATCGGTGGTGGCGATGCCGTGGAGGGCGGCCTTTTCGCGGTCGACGCGCCAGGTGAGTTTGTCCTGATTGTCTTCGACATACCAGTCGGCGTCGACGACGCCCTCGGTGTGATCGAAGATGGCGAGAATGTCGCGGGCGATGCGGTCGCGGCCTTCGGCGGTGGGGCCATAGACTTCGGCGACGAGGGTCTGGAGGACGGGGGGGCCGGGAGGTACTTCAGCGACCTTGATGCGGGCGCCGTGCTGGCGGGCGATGGGGACGAGGCGGTCGCGGACCTGTTTGGCGATTTCGTGGCTGGGGAGGTCGCGGTCGTGCTTGGGCAGGAGGTTGACCTGGATGTCGGCCATGTTGGCGCCGCGGCGGAGGAAGTAGTGGCGGACGAGGCCGTTGAAGTTGTAGGGCGAAGCGGTGCCGGCGTAGGTTTGGGCGTCGGTGACTTCGGGTTGGCCGAAGGTGGCCTGGGCGAGTTCGCGAGTGACGCGGGCGGTCTGTTCGAGAGTGGTGCCTTCGGGCATGTCGATGATGACCTGGAACTCGCTCTTGTTGTCGAAGGGGAGCATTTTGACCTTCACCCACTGGATGTAAACGAGCGACATCGAGCCGAGCAGGAGGAAGGCGACGACGCCGAGGAAGCCATAGCGGAAGACGGGGACGTGAATCAGTTTGTCCATCCACTGGCGGTAGAGCAGGGTGGCCCGGTCTTCCTTGTCGTGATCGCCGTGGCCCGCGCCGTCGTGTTTGAGCAGGCGGATGGCGGCCCAGGGGGTGACGAGGAAGGCGACGATGAGCGAAAAGATCATCGCGGCGGTGGCGCCGATGGGAATGGGGCGCATGTAGGGGCCCATCAGGCCGCCGACGAAAGCCATCGGGAGGATGGCGGCGATGACGGCGAGGGTGGCGAGGATGGTGGGGTTGCCGACCTCGTCGACGGCCTCGACGGCGACTTCGGCCATGGAACGCGAGCGGTTTTTGGGCATCCGGGCATGGCGGACGACGTTTTCGACGACGACGATGGCATCGTCCACGAGGATGCCGATGGAGAAGATGAGCGCGAACAGGGTGATGCGATTGAGGGTGTAGCCGTAGAGGTAGAAGACGGTGAGCGTGAGGGCGAGCGTCACCGGGATGGCGATGAAGACAATGAGCGATTCGCGGCGGCCGAGGACGAACGCGATCAGCAGGCTGACCGAGAAGACGGCGATGCCCATGTGGAAGAGCAGTTCGTTGGACTTTTCGGCGGCGGTTTCGCCGTAGTGGCGGGTGATGCTGAGGTCCACACCTTCGGGGATGACGCGGCCGCGGAGGGTTTCGACGCGGGCGAGGACGTGTTCGGCGACGGTGATGGCGTTGGTGCCTTTGCGCTTGGCGATGGCGATGGTGACGGCCGGTTCGAAGCCCTGGCCGGAGGAGAACTGGACGTACTGGGAGGGTTCTTCACCGGTGTCGGCGATTTCGGCGACATCGCGGAGGTAGACGGGGCGGCCCTGGTGGGCGGCGACGACGAGGGAGCGGGCGTCGGCGGCATCACGGAGGAAACCGCCGGCTTCGAGGACGACTTCGGTGTTGGCGGTATTGATGCGGCCCGCGGGCAGGACCTGATTCGAGCCCTGGAGAGCCTGGACGACCTGAAGCGGGGAGAGGTTGTAGGAGGAAAGGCGCCCGGCATCGAGCGTGACGCGCAGTTCCCGGCGCTGGCCGCCGAGCAGGGTGACTTCGCTGACGTCGCCGACCTGTTTGACGGCGTCATGGACCTGCGCGGCCACCTGGCGGAGTTGGAAGTCGTTGTAGCGCTTCGAGTGGAGGGTGAGCGCGAGGATGGGCACGTCGTCGATCGAGCGGGGCTTGATGAGCGGCGGGGTGGCGCCGGCGGGGATCAGGTCGAAATTGGCGTACATCTTCTGGTTCAGCTTGACGATGGATTTCTCTTCGTCTTCGCCGACTTTGAAGCGGACGATGGCCATGGCCATGCCGGGGGACGAGGTGGAGTAGATGTACTCGACGCCGGGGATCTCCCACAGAAGCTTTTCCATGGGCTTGGTGACGCGCTCCTCGACTTCGCGGGCGGACCCGCCGGGGAAGCCGACGAAGATGTCGATCATCGGGACGATGATCTGAGGCTCCTCCTCGCGGGGGAGCATGAAGACCGAAAAGGTGCCGACGAGCAGGCTGGCGACGATGAAGAGCGGGGTCAGCTTGGAGTTGATCCAGGCTCCGGCCATCCGGCCGGCGATACCCAGTTTGGGGGCTTCGTTCACGGGCGCACCTCGATGCGGGCGCCGTCGTGGAGGCGGCCGTCCACGCCGACGAGGATGGTTTCGCCGGCGGTGAGACCGGAGAGGACTTCGAGGCGGTCGCCGTGGCGGGCGCCGGTGGTGATGAGGCGGGCACGGGCCGAGCCGTTGTCATTGACGAAGACGCGTTCAAGCTGGCCTTCCCGGTCGAGCGCGGCGGCGGGGATGGTCAGGGCTTCGCGTTCACCGAGGGTGAAGCGGGCGCGGCCGAACAGGCCGCTGCGGATCTGGGGCGAGGCGGGCAGGTCGAGCTTGGCGGTGAAGGTGCGGGACATGGCATCGAGCGCCGGGACGATTTCGCTGACGCGGGTGTCGATGGCCTTGTCGAGGGCATCGAGTTGGACCGAAGCGGCGGCGCCGGGGCGGATGCGCGAGAGCATGCCCTCTTCAATGGCGGCTTCGAGGCGGTAGCCCGCGGCCTGCTCCACCACCAGAATGGGCATACCAGGAGAGGCGAGCATCCCCGGTTCGGCCTTGCGTTCGATGACGATGCCGGCGAAGGGGGCGGTGACTTCGGCGTAACCCTTCTGGAGCGAGACGCGCGCGAGGCCGGAGTCGGCCTGGCGGATCTTCTCCTCGAGTTGCTTCTTCTTCGCGAGCGCCATTTCGTGGTTGGCGCGGGCCATGGCGAGGCGGGCGTCGGCTTCGTCCATTTCCTGGGCGGTGATGGACTTCTGGTCATGCAGCGACTTCATCCGTTTCCAGGTGGACTGGGCGAGATTGAGCTGCGCCTGGGCGGCGGCGATGGCATTTTCGACTTCCGGCAGGCCGCTGCGGGCCTCTTCGCGGGCCGCGCGGGCGGCATCGAGGCCGGTTTCGATCTCGCGGGCATCGAGGACGGCGACGACCTGGCCGGCGCTGACAGATCGGGAGAGCGGCGTG
>DNFG01000084.1 GCA_003487005.1 Bryobacterales bacterium | reverse complement strand
GAAAGTTTTGCAAGGATTTGATCGCTGGCGGGCCAGATTGACCGAAGTTTCGGCGTTGGCGCGCCAGGCGAGGATTTCGAGGCTGGACTGGCCGTTTTCGAGGTTCCGGTAGTCCAAATTGAGGATCCGGGGCGTGCCGTCGTCTGGAGGTCCTTGAATCTGAAAGGGTTTCTCGGCGGCGGGGGTTCCGTTGAGGGAGACGCGGACGCGCCACTCGCCGGGGAGGGTCATGGCGGGGGCGCCGGCTACCGGAAGGGCCGAAATGAAGCAAAGTGCTGAAGATGCAGGGAGTTGCTCGTAGATGGCGGAGTCGTGGATGTCGCCGGCGGGGGTGACCCAATCGATACGCAGGTGCTCCCCGGAAGGCACTCCACGGGCGATGAACTGCACATAGACCTGCGCGGTTTTGACCTCAAAAACGCCCTTAGCCTGCACGATTGCACAGCGGTTTTCGTTGACCGCAGTTCCGAGGCGCAGATCGGTCAGGGCGGTGCCCGCGGCGGGTGCCGGGGCCAGTAAACCCAATGAAATCAACAGAACGAGCGAGCGCAACATGCCCTAACCATCTCATCGGCCTCGGAAGGCCCCGGCTTTAGGGGGGGGCGATGATCATGTGTACATTGTACATGTACAATAGACAATCACCGCCTTGACTTTTCGATAACAATTATCGTTTAATAGAAGTTGTCGATGCAGCCCACCACCGTCATGCCGCCGATGGACGAACTCCGGAAGGTCTTCCGCGAGGCCGGACTATCGCTGACGCACCAGCGGGTGGTGCTGTACCGGGCGGTGCTCGAAATGCGAAGCCATCCGAGTCCGGAAGCCATCTATGAACGGGTACGCGACGAGATTCCATCTATCTCTTTGGGTACTGTTTACAAGAACATCCGGGCGTTCATGGACGCCGGTCTGGTGCGCGAAGTGAGCCCGCACCACGGGACGTTGCGCCTCGAATCGAATCTCGAGGAGCATCATCATCTGGTATGTACCCGCTGCAAGGCGATCGTGGATCTGGAGGAATCGGACCTGGAACCGGTCCGTCTCCGGCGCGAGTTGCCGGGCGGGTTTCGCGTGGACCGGTACAGTGTGGAATTCCGCGGCTTGTGCGCGGCCTGCTCGGCGAAGCCCGATTTATCCTGACTGATTGATTTTAAAGGAGAAACCCTCAACCATGCTTGGTGTTGGACAGAAATTCCCTGACTTCAACCTGACGGCCACCGTCAGCCTCGACCGCAAGAATGCCTTCCAGGAGTTGTCCCTGGACAGCTACAAGGGCAAGTGGAAAGTGGTCTTTTTCTGGCCCAAGGACTTCACGTTCGTGTGCCCGACCGAAATCGCCGCCTTCGGCAAGCTGAACAAGGACTTCGCGGACCGCGACGCGGTTCTGCTGGGCGCGAGCGTGGATAGCGAATTCGTGCACCTGGCGTGGCGCGAAAACCACGCCGACCTGAAGGACCTGCCGTTCCCGATGCTGGCCGACATCAAGCGCGAACTGAGCGCGGCGCTGGGGATCCTGGATCCGGCGGCGGGCGTTTCGCAGCGGGCGGTTTATATCGTGGACGACCAGAACATCATCCGTTTCGTGATGGTGACGGATCTGTCGGTGGGCCGGAACACGCAGGAAGTGCTGCGGGTGCTGGATGCGCTGCAGACCGACGAACTGTGCCCCTGCAACTGGAACAAGGGCGAAGAGACGATTCACGTTTAGTTTGTTGGACTTGGGGCCCCCGGCTGACGCCGGGGGCTCAATCCGGGGGGCGGGTGACGCACGGGCGGTTGTTTGGAGTTCGGGCCGCCGGGCCGATTTGTGGATGTGGCGGTTGGCTGACCAAATTAAAGAAAAACGGGTATTATGATGAACCTTGCTGCAATTATTGATTCGATGCCGGACTATGCCCGGGACCTGAAGTTGAACCTGCAGAATGTCCTGGCGCAGACGGAGTTGACGGAACAGCAGACGTGGACGGTGGCGGTGACCTGCGCGCTGACGGCGCGTTGCGGGATGCTGAGCAGCGCCATTCTGGAAGAAGCCGCGAAAAAGCTGAGCCCGGAGCAGTTGAACTCGGCGAAGTCGGCGTTTGCGCTGATGGGCATGAACAATGTGTACTACCGGTTCAAGCACATGGTGGCGAACGAAGAGTATGACCCGATTCCGGCGCGTTTGCGGATGCAACTGATCCGTTCGCACGGCGGCGATCCGGTGGACTTCGAATTGGCGTGTCTGGCCGCTTCGGCGATCAAGGGCTGTGAAGCGTGCGTGAAGTCGCACGACAAGGTGGTCCGGGAGAAGGGGTTGACGGCCGAAGCGGTGGTGGCGAGTGTGCGCATCGCGTCCACGTTGCACGCGGTGGCCGCCGTGATTGATGCTGAATCTGTATGAATCTTCCGCTCGCCCTGTTGCTCGCGCCGGTGGCGCTGTTCAATGGAACGGTTCTCACCGGGTGGACGCAGGAGGGCGGGCGGCCCAGTTTTTTTGTCGAAAAGGGTGAAATCCGGACCTCGGGGCGGGGGCATGCGGGCAACTGGCTGCGAACGGAGCGCGAATACGGCGATTTTGTGCTCCGGTTCGAGATCAAGCCGGCGCAGTGGGCGGAGGCGGGGGTGCTGCTGCGGGCGGCGCGGTCGGAGCGGCCGCAGCACACGGGCCTGACGCTGATTCTGGCGCACGATTTTCATAAACAGACGACGCCCTGGGTGACCGGGGCGATTGCGGGCGTCCGGGCGCCGCTGAACCCGGTACCGCCGGGGTTTGGCGAATGGCGGCGGGTGGAGATCGAACTGCGCGGGGCGCGGATGCGGGCGCTGGTCGATGGCATCGTGGTGCAGGACCTGGATCTGGACAGCGTGCCGGAACTGCGGCAGCGTCTGAAACGCGGGTTTATCGGGTTTCCGGACATGGGTCACGGCTACGCGCTCAGGAATCTGACGGTGGAGGACCTGGGCGGGACGCCGGGGTTTGTAGACCTGCTGGGCGAGGGTTTGACGGGTTGGACGCGAACGGGCGGGGGCAACTGGGCGCTGAAGGGGGACACGCTGGAGGGGTCGAACGGGCACGGGATCATTTACGCGCCGGGCGTCTGGCGCGATTTCATGTTTTCGGCGGTGGTCCGGAGCCATCAGCGCACCAATTCCGGGGTGTTTTTGCGCGGAAAAGTGCCGTTCAAAGGCGGTCTGGAGCGGGGATTCGAAGTGCAGGTGTACTCGCCGGTGGACGCGGTGTACCCGACGGGGTCGATTTACGGGTTGGCGCGAAGCCGGTTGCAGGCGGACCTGGAGGGGCGATGGTTTTTGCTGCAGGTCCGAGTGGAGGGCCGGCGGGTGGAGGTCTGGGTGGACGGGCAGGCGGTGGCGGAAGTGGACGAACTGCCGGGGGGCTTTCCGGACGAGGGGCGGGTGGGGTTGCAGATTCACCTGGAGGAGACGCGGGTGGGGTGGCGGGGTTTTGGGGGGGGGGGGGGGGGGGAGGGCACACGTCT
>DNFG01000374.1 GCA_003487005.1 Bryobacterales bacterium | reverse complement strand
AAGGGCGGTATCTGCCGCAAGGGACGGCGCTGATCTCTCGACTTCAGCACGGAGTCAGTTCCGCGGCGAAGGCTCCAGTGATCGCGGTCATTGAATACAACTACGAAGACAATGGTCAAATCCTGGTGCCGGCAGGCACGAAGGCTTACGGTGAACTCACGGGCGCGACACCACAGGGGTGGGTAACGCTCAAGTTCCACTCGCTGGAGTTTCCGAACGGAGAAATCGAAGAGATTGCGGGGACCGCTCTCGGCATGCAGCGACAGGCACTGCGAGGAGAGGTGTCGGGCCAGAACCACGGCAAACGTTTCCTGACGCGGGCGCTGACGGGCGTGGGCACGATTGCGGCCTTTGCGGTTGGCGGGAGGGGGCTCACCGGCGGGATCGACAATTCGATCCTCCTTCGCGAGCGGATTGCGTCCAACGTGGCGTTGGCGGGCGAGCAGGAGATGGCGCGCCTGGCGTACCAGCAGAACATCGTCGTAACGGTGTCGGCCAACACTAGGTTCTACTTGGTGCTGAATCAAACGGAAGCAAGGCGGTCGCGTGACGCTGATTCGAAGGCACCCTCGACAGCAAGCAGAACTGGGATGTCCGATCAGGAGTTGCAGGAGATGATTCAGATTCGCAACGAAATCCGCGAGATGAATCGCTTGATGCAGCGCAGCGGCGAAAGCGCAGGCAGCCCGTCCTCACAGGATTGATAAGCGGCGAACTAGCGAACCCCGAGTGGCTCCAACCGCGAACCATCACCCGAGCGGAACGCGCGACTATCCCGCATCGGGGTTTGGCCGAACAGGCGCTTGTACTCACGGGTGAACTGGCTGGCGCTTTCGTAGCCGACCTCCAAGGCGGCGCTTCCGGCGTCCAGACCATGCATCGTCATGCGCGCCCGGGCTTCCTGGAGACGGATCTGCTTCTGGTATTGCAGCGGGCTCATCGCCGTGAGCGCGCGGAAGTGGTGATGGAGAGTGGACACGCCCATGCCCGCGACCTCCGCCAAGTCCTCGACACGGAGCGGCCTGGCGAAGTTGTCTTTGATCCAGGCGATTGCCCGCGCCGTTCTCTGACTCTGATCTCCTGAGGTTGCTATCGCGCGAAGGCGCCCGCCCTCTGGGCCCTGCAGTACGCGAAAGACGATCTCGCGCTCGATCAATTCGTGCAGGAACGAAATCTCACGAGGCTGGTCCAGCAGGCGCATGAGCCGGCAGAACGAATCGAGCAATTCAACAGTCAGTTCACCAATGGCGATGGCCGGACCTTTCGGCCCATCCGGAGAAACCGCAATGTCCTCGCGGCTGAGAAGTTCCCTGACGATGGGCATCTTCAGCTTCAACGACAGAGCGAGGCAGGGCGTCTGTTCGCTTGCCTCGACGACCCTGGCCACCACCGGGAGGGCGACGGAGGCGAGCAGGTAGTGGGACGACCCGTGCGTGTATGTTCTGCCGCCGAGTTCCACGCGTTTCAGCCCTTGCGCCGTGACGATCAGGCTGGGCTCGTAGGTCATGGAGCAAGGTGGGGTTGGAGCGGTGCGGCGATGAACGGTAAGCCCGGGCACTTCGGTAGTCCGCCTCTGTTCGGGGCCAACGTGGGCTGCAATCCGGCGCGCCAGCTCTTCCCTTAGCTCTTCCATTCGTTCAGGCATTCGGTAGGTTTCCTTGCCCCCAGAATAAGCCGTTCACGAGCGTTTTCGCTAGCGATCGACAGGAATAGGCTAAAACTCGGCAGGTTCAGGCTAACGCCTTCCGGGGCGGCAACCCTACTCTGGAAGCAGAGACCAAGGGCTCACGCCGATGGCGGGCAGGCGAACCACATATCAAACATTCGCCGCAGCTTGGATGGTGTGCATGAGCGCGAGCGCATCCGGCCGGTTGGGACCTCGGAGCACCGTGGGCGATATCCTTCGACATCCTGCATTCACCGGGTTCAGCCGCCTGATCCTGCCCTGGGACGATCGTGCCTACGACGAGAGCCTGCCCCTGACCGGGATCGGTTCGTTACTGCCGTATCACACCTGCGTCGATCCGGACGTGGTAACGGGCGCATTGAATCGCTTGATTGACGATGCGTCGAGCGGCAGCACAGTGTTCTACCGCTTCTACTCCGATGCCGAGATGGAGCGGAGGCCTGCGAAGAAGCATACGGGACTGTTCTTCCTGCGGGGACGCCGCGGCGCTCCCTTTGCGGTGATCGCGCCGGGCGGCGGATTCGCCTATGCGGGCTCCGTCCACGAAGGCTTTCCGTACGCGGAGGCGATCAGCGGGAAGGGGTACAACGCATTCGTGCTGAAGTACCGGACCGGGCACGGCGGGAGCGCCGCAACGGAAGACCTGGCGGCTGCCTTGTCCTACATCTCCAGCAACGCGGCGGCCCTCGGCGTGAGCACGAAGGGCTACTCTCTTTGGGGCAGCTCGGCCGGAGCGAGAATGGCAGCCTCCATCGGTTCGCATGGAGCGGCGAGATACGGAGGCGGTGTTATCCCTAAGCCGGCAGCCGTTGTGATGGCGTACACCGCGCATGCGGACTATTCGGCAACGGAGCCTCCCACCTTTGCCGTCGTCGGCGAGCAGGACGGAATTGCCCCTCCGGCCAGCATGGAGAGGAGGATTCGGGCGCTGCGCGAGTCAGGTACGCGCGTGGAGTATCGCAAGTACGCGAATCTCGGTCATGGCTTCGGGCTCGGAGAGGGCACTAGTGCGGCGGGCTGGGTGTTCGAAGCCATTGGGTTCTGGGAAGTCGCGATCGAGCACCCGGGAGCCGGGAAGTGATGCGTGAACGAATGGCCCGGCACATCGCCGCGGGATTGGCGCTGACGGCTGCCGCCCTGAGCCCGCTGTTCTCCCAGGACTGGCCAATGTGGGGTGGTACGGCGCAACGGAACATGGCGTCCGCCGTGAAGGACCTTCCGGAGACCTGGGACGTGAAGAGCGGCAAGAACGTCAGATGGACCGCTCAGATCGGTTCGACGTCGTATGGAAACCCTGTCGTGGCCGGCGGGAAAATCTTCCTCGGCACGAACAATGGCAATCCGAGAGACCCCGCGGTCGAGGGTGACCGGGGCGTACTCATGTGCTTCCGGGAGTCCGACGGCAAGTTCCTGTGGCAGGCCGTCACGGACAAACTGGCGTCCGGAGCGCAAAACGACTTTCCCGAGCAGGGGGTCTGCTCTTCTCCGGCGGTGGAAGGAGACCGGATCTATTACGTGAGCAACCGCGGAGAGCTGGTTTGCCTGGACACCGAAGGGTTTCTGGACGGCAACAACGATGGACCCTTTCAGGACGAAGTCCACAAGACTTCCAACCATGCCGACATCGTCTGGAAGCTCGACATGATGAAGGAACTGGGCGTGTACCAGCGCCACATGGCCAATTCGTCGCCGGTCATTTGGGAGGAGCTGGTCTTTGTTGGAACGTCGAATGGGCGGAATGATGAGGAACTCCCCTCTCCGAAGGCCCCCAGCTTCCTCGCCGTCGATAAGAACACTGGAAAAGTTGTTTGGCGGGACAACTCTCCGGGCGAGGGCATCCTGAACGGCCAGTGGTCTTCTCCGGCTCTCGGGCTGGTGGACGGGGTACAGCAGGCTTTCTTCGCGGGAGGAGACGGGTGGCTGTACGGGTTCCGTGCGCGCACGGGAGAGAGGCTCTGGAAATTCGATCTGAACCCCAAGGGCATCGCGCCCGGGGCGCGCAATTCCGGGATTTCCACGCCTATGTTCAGCGAAGGCAACGTGCTGATGAGCGCCGGTCAGGATCCCGATAGCGGCAGCGGGCGTGGCGGCGCCTACCTCATCAATCCCGCAAAACGGGGTGACATCACAGAATCCGGGAAGGTCTGGCACTACGACAAGATCAACCGGTCTATTTCGACGGCGGCGGTTGGCAACGGGCTGGCCTTTTTGTCCGATTTCGATGGCGTTCTGCACTGCCTGGACGCCAGGACCGGAACGCCGCATTGGACGTACGATTTGAAATCTCCGGTCTGGGGCTCTCCGCTGCTGGCGGACGGAAAGGTTTACCTGGGCGACGCCGACGGGGATCTTGCGGTCTTCAAGGCGGATGCGAAGCCGGCGAAGCCCGTGGTGATCGATATGGGCGACTCGGTGTACAGCACCCCAGTCGCAGCCAACGGAGTGCTGTACGTGATGACGAGAACCCGGTTGCTCGCCATCTCGGCGAAGGAGAGCGAGTCCGGAAAGCAGCAGGAGAAAGGGACCGGCCGGTGAGGAACAACATGAAACTCAGAACGACGATCTTCGTGCCGCTGATGGTGGCATGCGCGTTTGGCGCGGATTGGCCACAGTATTACGGGCCGAAACGGGACGGCACCTCGGCCGAAAAGGGGATTCTGCGCACTTGGCCCGCGGAGGGCCCGAAGGTGCTCTGGACGGCCCCGCTCGGCATCGGTTTCGGGGGGCCTGCCGTCAGCGCCGGCAAGGTGTATCTGCTGGATCGCGACGACAAGGTTGGCGACACGCTGCGGGTCTACGACTTCTCGAACGGCAAGGAACTCTGGACTTTTGCCTACCCCGCTCCAGGCAAGGTGGAGTTCCCCGGATCCCGAACCACGCCGACGGTGGACGGCAACCACGTCTACACGGTGGGGATGACGGGGGATTTGTACTGTCTGAGCACGGTTACGCAAAAGCCTGTCTGGCACAAGAACATTTGGACGGACTTCGGCGGCGGCGGCGCGGTTCCGGCCAGCCCCTTTGCGCCACCCGCCGCCGGCGGGCAACTGCCCATATGGGGCATCGTTCAGAATCCGCTGATTTATCGCAATCTGCTGATTGTGGCGTCGCAGGCGCCCCAAGCCGGTGTGGTCGCCTACGACAAGGCGAGCGGCGAGGTCAAATGGAAAACGGCTCCGCTGACTGGCGCGGCCGCGCAGTCTTCTCCGCTCAACAGCGGGACCTCGTACGTGACTCCCTCCGTGGTCAAGGTCGGGACGGAAGATCATCTGGTGATGATCACCGCCGCACAAGGTTTTGGCCGCTCCGCTCGGGGCGGCAGCGTCAACGGGATTGACCCTTTCACAGGGAAGGTCCTGTGGACCTACAACAATTTCAATTGCTGGATCCCGGTGGCTCACGCGGTGGACGCCGGCCAAGGGCGGATGTTGCTGGCGGGCGGTTACAACGCAGGGACGGCCATGATTCAGGTCGCGAAGAATGCGGACGGGTCCTACGGCGTGACCGAGCTGTTCAAGCACGTTGACTTCGGCGCTCACACGCAGCCGCCGGTTTTGTACAAGGACCATTTCTATGTGCAGTACACGACCAACGAACGGCGCGATGGTCTGGTGAGCATGAGCATGAGCGGGGAGGTCAAGTGGAAGACTGGACAGGATCCGGCGTTCTCCAAAGGCGGCGCCATACTTGCCGATGGTCTGCTTCTCGCCACCGACGGCGGCAAGAAGCTGTATGTGATCGAACCCGATCCGGCCGGTTTCAAACCACTGGCCAGTGCCGAACTGCTGGAAGCGGGCAATAACTGGGCGCCACTGGCGCTGGCCGACGGCAAACTGCTGCTCCGCGACCAGAAGAAGTTGATTGTCGTTCAGGTGGGCAACCAATGAGAATCCTGGCAGCGATTGGAGTAGCGCTCAGCATGCTTCCGGCGGCCGCTCAAAGTCAAACCTCGGCACAGGCGGAACAAATCCGAATTACGAGGGGTGGCACGCAACCTCCCCAGGCGGCGCCGGCAGACCACTTCACCGGTTCGGCGCGGGTGGATTCCCCCTTCCGGGCGAGCGCGCCTGGGCGGGTCTCAGGCGCCCGAGTGCTGTTTGAACCCGGCGCCAGAACGGCGTGGCACGTTCATCCGTTGGGGCAGACGCTGATCGTGACGGCGGGCACGGGCCGGGTGCAGCGATGGGGCGATGCGATCGACGAAATCCGCCAGGGGGACGTGGTTTGGATTCCGCCCGGTCAGAAGCATTGGCATGGGGCAGCACCGAACAGCTCGATGACGCACATCGCAATTACGGAGCAACTCGAAGGCAAGACGGTTGACTGGATGGAGAAGGTCAGCGACGCAGAATACGGAGCTCCGCTACGCGGTCAGACATCCAGCCCCGGCCCCCGGCCGCGACCGTCGCAAGGCGCGATCGGTGACTTCGCGCCCAAGCTGGCCCAGATCACCGACGATGTGCTCTACGGCGACATCTGGGAGCGGCCGGATTTGTCGAAACGCGATCGAAGCCTGGCCACCGTGGCGGCGCTGATTGCGTTGAACCGTCCGGACCAGCTCCGGTCGCACCTGCGCATCGCGCGCCAGAACGGACTGACGCAGGAGGAGCTGATCGAGGCCATCACGCACCTGGCGTTCTATGCGGGCTGGCCGAGTGCGGTAACCGCTGTTGGGGTTGCCAAAGAGGTTTTCAAAGAAAGCAGATAATGAATAAGCGACGCACACTGATTTCGGGGCTCGTGGCCGTACCTTCTGCGGCGTTTGCGGGAGCAGCACAACCTGGCGGGCAGGCGCCCGCAACGGGCACGTCGAAAGCAGCCGGGACGAGCGGCCGACGCAAACTGGGCAACCTGGAGGTCTCCAGCGTCGGGCTTGGCGTCCAGAACAACAGCCGCAAGTACGAAACGACGGTACCCTACCGGCCGGAGCAGATCGCGCTGATCCGGGCTGCCTACGACCGCGGGGTCACTTTCTTCGATACGGCGGAAGCCTACGGCCCGCACGAGTGCGAGCGCATCCTCGGCGAGGCGATCCAGCCGTTCCGGAACCGGGTCGTCATCACGTCCAAGTTCGGCTGGAACATCGACCCGGAGACTGGTCAACGCAGACCGGGGCTCAACAGCAAGCCCGATCATGTCAAGCGTGCCGTCGATGGGATGCTCCGTCGGCTCCGCACGGACAGGATTGATCTGCTCTATCAGCATCGCGTGGACCCGGAAGTTCCCATCGAGGACGTCGCCGGTGCCGTCCAGGAGTTGATGCAACGGGGCAAGGTCCGGCACTGGGGACTGTCGGAGATGGGACTCAACACGCTGCGCCGCGCGCACGCCACGCTGCCGGTGACCGCGGTGCAGAACGAATACTCGATGCTGTGGCGCGGACCCGAACGGGACGTGATCCCGGTCTGCGAGGAGCTCGGCATCGGCTTTGTCCCCTGGAGCCCGCTCGGTGTACAGTTCCTCACAGGCTGGATCGACGCGAACACTCGTTTCGCGCCCGGGGACATCCGCGGCGGCGAGTCCCGCTTCTCGCCGGAGAACCGATCGCACAACCTGCAACTCGTCGCACTGGTGAAGCGGTGGGCCGAGCGAAAGCAGGCGACGCCCGCACAGATCGCGCTCGCTTGGCTGCTCGCCCAGAAGCCATGGATTGTGCCAATCCCGGGGACGACGGTGATGGCGCACATGCTGGAGAACAGCGGCGCGGCGGAGGTTCGATTCACACCCAACGAAATTTCGGAACTCAATTCGGCTGTCCAGGCGATCGACGTCCGCGGGGAGCGGTTGCCGGCGCCGGTACTGGCTTTGTCGGGCGTGGAGGCGCCACCGAAATCATGATGAAGCGAAAAGCGATAAATGCTTCCGTTCTGGCCGCAATGATTGCGGCTCACACAGGCGAAGCGGGCGCGGAGGACTACAGGAGGAACCCTTTCACCTTGACCTATGCTGGCGGGATTACCAAGAACGAGCCGGGCCAGGTCAATATTCACCCGGTCACATACAAGCTCAACGGCCTGGAGATTTCCGCGAACGTATACACGCCGCCGAACTACGATGCGAAGTTGCGCTACCCTGCGATCGTCGTGGCACACCCCAACGGTGGGGTGAAGGAACAGGTGGCAGGCTTGTATGCGCAGCGGCTGGCGGAAAAGGGCTACATCACAATCGCCGCGGATGCCGCTTACCAGGGCGCCAGCGGTGGTCAGCCGCGTAACGTGGATAAACCCGCAAACCGAATCGAGGACATCCACGGCATGGCGGACTACATCACCGGTTATCCGGGCGTCGATGCCGCGCGTCTGGGCGTGCTCGGCATCTGTGGCGGGGGCGGGTACTCGCTCGCCGCGGCGCAAACCGACAAGCGGTTCAAGTCGATTGCGACGGTGAGCATGTTCAACTCCGGACGGGTTCGACGCAACGGCTATGGGGACTCGCAACTGGACACCATCCTGCAACGCCTGCGGCAGGCTGCGACTGCCCGCGCGAAAGAGATGACCAGCGGGGATATTCTTTACGCGGGGGATGCCAATCTGACCGACGAGCAGATCGCCAAACTGCCGTTTGAACTCTACCGGCAGGGTTACGAATACTACTGGAAGACCCACGCCCATCCCGGCTCAACCTTCAAGTACACAATGAGCAGCCTGCTGGACCTGATGCGTTGGGATGCCACCGACCAGATCGAACTGATCGACCAGCCACTGCTGATGATTGCAGGCAGCAAGGCGGACAGCCTCTACTTGACCGAAGATGCGCTCGCCAAGGCCACCGGCACGAAGGACAAGGAGCTGTTCAAAATCGACGGCGCCACGCATATCGAAACCTACTGGGTTCCGAAGTATGTGGCCGCCGCGATGGACAAACTGACGGCGTTCTACGCCAGGACGCTTTAGTCATGTGAGTGGAGACAGATCGATGAGACATCTCAAAGCAGTCGTCGTGACGCCGCTTCTGTGCGCCGCGGTTCTTGTTCCGGCAGGTGCCAGCGCCCAACCAGCGGGAACGCCGGAGCCCCTGGTGATCCAGGAGCAAGGCAGCTTTGCCGCCGGCGGCAGAGTCATAGGGAATCCCGGAACCTTCAACCACAAGCAGCCGACGCCTGACGGACAGACCTTGCATGGCGACCATGCGTACGTGTTCTATCAGATTCCGGCAAACAGGCGGAAACTCCCGCTTGTCTTTCTGCATGGCTTCGGCCAGTTCACAAAGACCTGGGAGACGACTCCCGATGGACGCGAGGGTTTCCAGACGATCTTCCTCCGCCGACGATTTCCGGTCTATCTGATCAATCAGCCGCGCCGCGGCAACGCGGGCCGCGGCACGGTCACAGCAACGGTGGACGCAACGCCGGATGAACAGGGCTGGTTCGGAACGTTCCGATTGGGTATCTGGCCGGAGTTCTTTCCGGGAGTTCAGTTCTCGAAGGATCCGGAAGCCCTTAACCAATACTTCCGTCAGATGACGCCCAACGTGGGGCCATTCGATCCCGAGGTGAACGCCGGCGCTTTCGCGGCGCTGTTCAACAAGATCGGTCCGGCGGTTTTCGTCACGCACTCGCAAGGCGGTGGATTGGGTTGGCTGACTGTTCTGAAGACCGGAAACGTGCGAGGAATCGTCTCGTACGAGCCGGGCAACGGCTTCCTGTTTCCCGAGGGAGAAGTTCCGGAGCCACTCCCGAGCTCCGGCGGGACTCTCGCGGCGATCGGCATTCCGAAGGCCGAGTTCCTGAAGCTCACGAAGATCCCCATCGTCATCTTCTACGGTGATTTCATTCCGGAAAAGCCCAGCGACAATCCCGGGCAGGATGGGTGGCGGGTCCGGCTGGAGATGGCCCGAGAGTGGCGCGACACCGTCAACCGGTACGGCGGCGACGTGACCGTGGTGCACCTGCCGGAGGTGGGGATTCGCGGGAACACGCACTTCCCGTTCTCCGATCTGAACAACAAACAAGTGGCCGACCTGATGTCGAAGTTCCTGTCGGACAAGAAGCTGGACTGAAGAAGAGCAGGCGAGAGAAGGCGCAGGATCCAAATGACTAACAGAATGCGAACGGTTCTATTGTGTTGGCTGGCCGCGACGACTGCCGGCGCTGCGCAGCAGACGACTGCCCTGGTGCGAGTGGACAGCGGCCAACTGCAGGGAGTGGTGGAAGACGGCGTTGTGGCGTATAAGGGCATTCCCTTCGCGGCGCCCCCGGTGGGCGAGTTGCGGTGGCGGCCTCCTCAGCCGGTTGCGCCGTGGACAGGCGTTCGGCCGGCGGCGGAATTCGGAGCCAACTGCATGCAGGGGCGGTTCGGCCCGCCGCAAGCCGCCGGCGCGAATGAGCCTCCGGCGCCGTCGGAAAACTGTCTTTTCCTGAATGTCTGGCGTCCTGAGAGCGCGGCAGCCAGGGCGAAGCTGCCGGTGATGGTGTGGATCCACGGCGGTGGGTTCGTGGGCGGCTCCGGCTCCTCGCCCAATACCTCCGGGGTGCGGTTCGCGAAGCAAGGCGTCGTCCTGGTCTCGATCAATTATCGTTTGGGGCGCTTCGGGTTTTTCTCCTTCCCCGCGTTGAGCCGCGAGCGGCCCGGCGAGACCAAGGGCAACTACGCTTACATGGACCAGATCGCGGCCCTGCAGTGGGTGAAGCGCAACATCGCCGCGTTTGGAGGCGATCCTAACAACGTGACGATCTTTGGGTTCTCCGCTGGCGGAGTGTCGGTGCACAGCCTGCTGGCTTCGCCCATGGCGCGAGGTCTCTTCCACAAGGCGATCGCGCAGTCGGGTGGTTCACGCGACAGCGTGCTGACTGCGCGCCCGATGCGCGAGGACGGCGCCGATCCGAACTATCCGGTGTCGGCCGAGACGATCGGGATTGAGTTCGCGCGCTCGATGGGAATCGAGGGCACGGACGAGGCGGCACTGGCCAAGCTGCGCGCGATGAGTGCGGAAGAGGTCCTTCGCGGAGCACCGGCCCAACCGGGCGCGAGGGGACCTTCCCACGAGACAACACCGATCCTGGATGGCAAGCTCATTACGGAAACGGCCGAGACCGCCTACAAGGCCAGGCGCCAACTGCGGGTTCCGATCATGGTTGGCAGCAACAGCGCCGACACCGCGGGGAACCGGGTGAGGGCCACGACGAAGGAGCAGTTCTTCGCGAGGTTCGGGAAGTGGAGCGAGCAGGCGAAGGCGGCCTACGACCCCGACGGAACCGCCGATCTGGCAACGATGGTGATGCGCGCGAATGACGACTTCGGCCAGGCCGAACCGGCCCGCTTCGCCGCCAATGCGTTCGCGGCCAACGGTTCGCCCGCCTACCGCTACCGGTTCTCCTACGTCCCGACGGCGATGCGGGAGCGGATGCGGACCGGCGCCCCGCACGGCGGCGAGATCGGCTTCGTGTTCGGGACGCTGGCGGCACGTCCGGGCTCGACGGTATCGCCTGAAGATCAGGCGGTCTCCCGGATCGCGCAAAGCTACTGGGTCAATTTCGCCAGAACTGGCGACCCCAACGGTGCGGGCCTGCCGACTTGGCCGCGTCACGATCCCAACAAGGATCTGATTCTCGATTTCCATCCCGATAGCACGGCCGGCGCAATCCCGGACGTCCGCAAGGCTCGGCTTGATGTGATGCAGTTGGCGACGGAATCGGGCAAGCGGGCCGACTGATTTCCGGGACCAGAGAGTTAGGGCGGCGCGACGGGAATCGGTTGCACAGCGCGTGTGGCGGCTCCTCTTTGGCGCCGCATCGGACGCCGAGACTGGGCATGCCCAATCTGTTATCGGGAATGAATGAGGCGGCTGAGAGATTCCGCCGATGCACGCTCCCGCGAAGCCCAGGGCAGGTGCCAAGGGTCGATTGACTGGCGACCGTTCAAGCCTTTGATCTCCATCACTCTGTTTCGGAACTGTGGGGGGAGCGGTTATTCTGGGGGTGTTCGGAAGGAATACTCCGCATGCCGCGAGCGGTCGGCTCCGAAGCTGGGAATTCGGGACTGGCGTACTGGGTGGGCCAGCGCTTGCGCCGAGGTGTGGAAGCTCTGGGGGCGGAAGCCGACTACTTGTACACCAGATCCCGAAATGCTAGCGCAGATGAGCGGTCTGCGTGGCTGTGGCGAGCCACCTTTGGCACGGCAATTGTCATTGGTGAGTACCTCTTCCTGTACCGGGTCCTCAACCGCCGTGACAACCCGGTCGCTCTTGGGGTGAGTTGGGCCATGCTGTTCCTGCTACCGAGGCCAACACCGAGACTGGTGTTGCTAGTTGCAAGATTGCTCGTGTTTGTGACCTCGACCACCGCACTATCCTCGGCACTGAATGCGGTTGCCGAGGCAATCCCAGGGCTTCGTCCGTGGAACGATCTGATCTGGTTTCTTGGAATGGCGGCCCTAATGATTTGGGCGCTGTCCTCGCTTCGAGTACGACGTAGGCCTGTAGCGACCAGCCAAGTAGTCCCTTCCTCGCCGGTTGCGGCCAGTGTCGAGATCCCACATGTCCGCTTTAGGGATGTGGGGGGATCATCGCAAGCCAAACGGGAGATCGACGTCGTGGCCGGTAATCGCTTTCGCCGAGGCGGCCATGGAGTTGTTCGAAATGGCGTGTTACTCTACGGACCCCAAGGAACCGGCAAGAACCTCTTGGCGGAGGCCACAGCCGGGGAGTTCCGCGCGAGTTTTCACCATGTGCGCTGTCCTGAACTGGTAAGCATGGGGATTGGCTCGACGGCAGGCGAAATCCGCCGGGTCTTCGACTTGGCAGCCCAGAATCGGCCAGTGGTGTTGTTCCTAGACGAAGTCGACTCCGTTGGCAGCAGAAAGCAGCCTCAAGGTGTCGGGACCGACGCCGGCGGGGGAGGGCGCGAGTACAACGCGGTCACCACCCAACTGATGCAGTCCATCGACCGCTATCGATCCTTGGATGGCCTGCTGATCATGGCGGCGAC
>DNFG01000225.1 GCA_003487005.1 Bryobacterales bacterium | reverse complement strand
AAGGCGGGTGGGCGCAGTGGCGGGCGGCGGTTGTTGTTGATCCTGACGGAGTTTCCGCCGAGCTTTGGCGGGATGCAGACGCACGCGATTCATCTTTGCCGGTATTTGCAGGAAAAGGGGTATCGCGCCGAGGTGGCGACGTACCGGGGGCCGGAGGTGGCGTTTCCCTTTCCGGTGCACCGGTGTTTGAGCCGGATCGGTTTCATGGAGAACCTGGGACGGCTGGAGAGGCTGGCGCGGAGGGTGAGGCCGGATGTGCTGTACGCGTCGACGGTCTTCTATGGGCGGCTGTCGGCGGCGACGGGGATTCCGATGATTGCGCGGTCGGCGGGCAATGACGTGCTGCGGCCGTGGATTGTGTGGCCGTACGGGTGGCTGAGCGGGGCGCTGGGACAGCCGTGGCTGGAGGATACGCTGTACCGGCGGTTCAGGAAGATGGAACGGCCGGAATGGGTGGAGTCGCTGCTGCTGGAGCGCCGGAGAGCGGAGGTGCGGGCGTCGGTGCGGAATCTGGCGCATGTGCTGGCGAACAGCGCGTACACGGCGGGGCTGTTGCAGGGGCTTTCGGCGGCGAGCGTGGAGGTTCTGGCCGGCGGGGTGGATGCGAAGCGGTTTCGCCGGCAGCGGGACACGCGGAGCGAACTGGGGTTGCCGCAGGACAGGCACGTGGTGATGACCGCGTGCCGGATGGTGCCGAAGAAGGGGCTGGATCTGTTGATGAGAGCCGTGGCGCGGCAGGCGGGGACGCATCTGGTGATCGCTGGCGAGGGGAAGCAACGGGCGAAGTGCGAAGCGCTGGCGGGGGAGTTGGGGATCGAGGGGCGGACGACGTTTACCGGGAGCGTGGCGCATCACGATCTGCGGCGCTATTACTGGGCGGCGGATCAGTTCGTGCTGGCAAGCCGGGAACATGTGGATCAGCGGACGGGATTGCGGGACGTGGAGACGATGGGGCGGGTGCTGTGCGAGGCGCACGCGGCGGGCGTTCCAGTGGTGGCGTCGCGTTCGGGCGGGATACCGAGCGTGATCGAGGACGGGCGCAACGGGCTCTTGTTTGAAGAAGACAACCTGGAAGCGCTGGTGGATGCGATGGAGCGTGTGCGCGCAGATGCGGCGCTGGCGCGACGCCTGACGAAGGAAGGGCTTCGGGACGCGGTGGAGAGATGGGACTGGAGGGTTGTCTGCGGCGGGCATGAACGGGCCTTCCGGGCCGTGCGGGGGGCGTGACCGGACAGTCAGGGGGAGGTTCGGGCGCGGGATGTGGCGCGGCACACGGTGCGTCCCCGGCCAAGTCCACAAGATTCCGGATCGACTTCCGGACCCTGGATCCTTCATCGGGCCTGGCGGACGCTTGATCCGTTCGCGGCCTCGGATCACCGGGCTCCGCCCTCGTCCGGCTCGGGAAAGTGCGAAACTGTCCGCAATGCCGGCCATGCGATTCAGGCGACCCATGTCCGCGTTGCGCCGTCCCGCAGCCATGCTCCTATACCTGGCGCTCGTGCTGCTGCCCGTGTTTCCGGCGATGGGTCAACCTTCACCCGAGGGGGGACTGACACTGCGGACGACCACGCGGCTTGTCGACTTGACGGTGGTGGTGCGCGACCGGAGCGGCGCTCCGGTGCGGGGTCTGACGGCCGGGGATTTCACGGTGCTGGACGAGGGCAAGCCGCAGGAGATTCGTGTATTCGAGGCAGGCCAGGCGCCGGCGACAGAGGCGACGGGGGCCTCGATCGCCGCGCGGATGAAGATTCCGGGGCCGTGGCCGCCGTCGGTGTTCGCCAACTTCGATCCCGGCGCGGGCGTACCGCCCCATGCGGCGGTGATCCTGCTCGACGGTCTGAGCACCAGTATCACCGACCAGCGTTTCGCGCGCCTGCAGATACTGAAGTTTCTGTCGCGGCTGCAGCCAGGGGACCGAGTGGGGCTGTATACGCTTGGGCGGGAACTGCGGGTCCTCCACGATTTCACCGCGGACACGGGTTCCCTGATCGAGGAACTGGGCCGGTATCAGGGGGAGATCCAGACGCGGCCGGAAACCGCCAGCGACCTGGCGAGACTGCTGGACGACCGGAAGCTGAACGACGCGGGTCCCGGGGTCTTCGAGTCGATGCTCGATCAGATCGCGAACGAGCAGCAGCTTCAACTGGCCCATCTCGAGGACCGGGTCCGCCGGACGGTGGGGTCACTCGAGGCGATCGCGCAGCGTCTGTCGCCGGTGCCGGGCCGCAAGAGTCTGCTGTGGATCTCGGCGGCCTTTCCGGCAGTGGTTTCCACCGACATCCGGACGGGGACAGGTTCGCCTTCGGGGTTCGGTGAGCTGACGGACCGGGCCGCGCGGGCTCTCGCCAATTCGGGCGTGGCGGTGTATCCGATCGATGCGCGGGGGGTGATGGTGCCGCCGGAGTACCGGGCGACGGTCAACTATCAACAGGCGAACATGGCCCGCCTGCTGAGCCGGACCCGCGGCCGCGGGGGGCAGCGGCAGAACGCGCAGACGGTGTCCAATGCGGACCCGATGATCCATAACAACCGGGACGAGACCACGGCACATCATGACGTGATGGCGGAGCTGGCCGGGCGCACGGGAGGGCGGGCGTACTTCTATGAAAACGATATGGGGAAGGCCATGCGCGAGGCGCTGGACGATGCCGCGGCTTCGTACACCATCGCGTGGGCCCCTTCCCCGTATGAAGACAATGGCCGGTACCGGAAGATCCGCGTGCGGCTGAAGCGGCCGGGGCTGACGGTGCTTCATCGGGAAGGCTATTTCGCCGGAGAGGCGAAGCCGGAGTGGAACCGGAAGGAGCGCGAGTCGATTCTGGAACTGCTGGCATCGCCGCTTGAAACGGCCGCGGTGCCGCTGGCGGTGCAGGCGCGGGTGTCGGGAGCGGGCGAGGCGCGGCGGATTGAATTGATGGTGCGCGTGGACCCCGCGGCGGTGACTTTGCGCGAGGCGCAGGGGCGGTGGTCGGGCCGTCTCGATGTGGTGATGGTCTATCTGGACGCGCGCGGCGGGAGCAAGGGCGGCGCCGAGGAGGCGGTGGCCCTGTCGCTGAGCGCCGGAGAGCGCGAACAGGCGCTAGGCACGGGGTTTGACTACCGCCAGTCGCTGCCCCTGCCCGGAGGCGCGCAGACGCTGGCGATAGCAGTTCGGGATGCGCCCAGCGGGCGGGTGGGGACCGTGCGCATGGAACTGGGCCGGTTGGGCCTGCGGGACGGACAGGAGGAGTAGCAGGCAAGCGTCCGGCCCGATTCCGAACGGCGACATGGAAGACAAGCACCACGGGGCCGCCATGCTGCCTGCCGCGCCCGAAAGCGCGCGCGGGCTGGCCTCGACGAGCGATCCGGACAGGGGAAATGGAGCCCGCGGCAACCCGCTTCAAACTGCAAGCAGACCCCGAGTTGAGCCTGAGCGCACCCCAATCGGACAAGCTTTCGAAGTGCCGTCACGCCGGATCACGCTCTGTTCATCGACGGAACGAGGCGGCGGTGGCGCCCTGGTCGTAAGGGTGGATTACTTGACAGGCCGAGTGACGGTGCGGCCCGTTCGGGCAGATTCGCGGGCCGCGACCAGGATTTCCGTGGCGATCAGATTATTTTCGAGGGAAGAGAGGCCCGCAGGCTTGAGGCGTCCGCGGGCGATGGCGCGGAGGTACGTCACAGCGTCGGTTTCGTCCGGGGGCAGTTCGGGTGGAGTGAGGGTTTGCTCCGGCTCGCGAGGGGCGGTCCGGAAGCGGACCAGATTCCCGCCGATGGCATGGGCGTAGCCGGATTCGCCGTAGACCTCAAAATCCTTCCGGTGGTAAGGCCAATTCCAGGAAGCCTGGATAATGCCTTGGGCGGCTGGGTAGTCGACGACGATGGTGGCCTCGTCATCCACGTGGGAGTAGATCTTGGGCTTGATCCGCAGGGTGCGCGCGGTGACCGAAAGCGGACGGGCATTGTCGAGCATCCAGGTCATCAGATTGGCTCCATAGCAGCCGAAATCGAAGAGTGCACCGGCGCCATTGAGCTTCGGGTCCGTGAGCCAGGAGAAGAATTCCGGGCCCACGCCGATTTCGCGGGGCCCCATGTGGCCGTCCATGGCCACCATTTTGCGAATTGCGCCGGCCGCCTTCTGTTCGCGGAAGAAACGCCAGAGGGCGGCATGGCTGCGATACCAGGTGGTTTCGTAGTTGACGATTACCGGAATCCCGGACTGCCGGGAAGCGCGATCGATGCGTGCGGCGTGTTCGAGGCTGACGGCCAGCGGCTTCTCCATCATCACGGGAATGCGGCGGGCGGCACAGGCCTCGACACCGGCGGGGTGGTCGAACGTGCTGCCGAACAGGGCAACGGCGTCGGGGCGAGTGCGGTCGAGCATCTCGTCAATCGACACAAATAGCCGGTTCGCCGGGATCTGGAAGCGCTCGGAATACGAGTGGCGGAGCGGCCCGCTCGGGTCGCTCACTCCAGCGAGTTGCACCTCCGGGTGGCGCTGCAGCAGGTTGAGGAACCCGCGAGCATGGCCGTGAACCAGGCCGGCGACGGCGAGGCGGAACGGCGGCTGCGGGGACTGGGCAGAAGAAAGAGAGGGGGCGAAAGGTGCGGCAGAGAGCATCAGGAACCGGCGGCGTGCGGGCATGACGGGGAACTCCTTCCAGGTAATTGAGTGTACAAGGACTTGCCCCCCAGGTTCACCAGAGGGCCTTCAAAAAGAACCCTAGACGAGGGAGGGGAAGAAAGACTTAGTAAAATCTAGGATAAATCCTAGGAGATTGGGACGGCAGGTTCCCATACGCTAAGGACAGCAGCTTAGGTTCTGGCCGCGAAAGTACTTAGTGCGACTGTGTCCTCCTAATGAGGTGACCTTGATATGAAACTCCGATTCTGCCTTTCTGTTCTCTGTGCTACACTCATTTTGGGTTGTGGCGCTGCTATGGGCGCCGTTATTGCGCCAGCCCAAGACTCCCATGTTCTTTCCATCGGTCCGCTCCCGCCGCCCAGCCCTTGGGATGACAACCTGGCGATCGGTCCGCTCCCGCCGCCCAGCCCCTGGGATGACAACCTGGCGATCGGCCCCCTCCCGCCGCCCAGCCCTTGGGACGACAACCTGGCGATCGGTCCCCTGCCTCCGCCCAGCCCCTGGGATGACAACCTGGCGATCGGTCCCCTGCCGCCGCCCAGCCCCTGGGATGACAACCTGGCGATCGGTCCTCTGCCTCCGCCCAGCCCCTGGGACGACAACCTGGCGATCGGCCCCCTGCCTCCGCCCAGCCCCTGGGACGACAACCTGGCGATCGGCCCCCTGCCTCCGCCCAGCCCCTGGGACGACAACTAGCCTTTTAACGGAATTCTGCTTTCACGAAGGGCAACCGATTGATCGGTTTGCCCTTCTTTTCTTTGTCCCCGTCTCCACCAGGGTGGTCAATTGATGGACCACTTCTATGTAGTCACGACGGCAGCGGCATTCGGGCTCTATGTATACCTGCTTCATTCGATTCAGAGACGCTTTCTCCGGCAGTTCTGGGCACTCTTCACTTACCTGCTGATTTTGCTCTTCACCGTTCTTGTGGATGCAACCCTGGTTTATGGGAAGATGCCTCAGCTCTGGGGGTATCCGCAAACGAGAATCTTCTACTTCAACGATCTGTTAAGGCAGGGAGTTGTGTATCTTCTCGTGATCTCGTTGATTTTCAGCGCGGTGCGGGGGAGTGAGCGGTTCCGTTGGCTGGGGCGGTGGCTGGTGCTGGGTGCGCTGCTGCTCGCGGTGCTCTTTGTTTGGTTTCATCAGGATGAGAATGTCGCGCTGTGGATGACAAACGTGATCCGCAACCTGAGTCTGGTGGCAATGCTGATGAATCTGCTGCTGTGGGTGTTGCTGATGAAGAAGCGGACAGCGGACCGGACGCTGCTGCTGGTGACGACGGGCCTGGGGTTGCAGATGGCGGGTGAGGCGATGGGGCAGTCGCTGCGACTGATGGCGAAGTCGACGACGGAGATCGGCAACCTGGTGTTGGTATTGGCACATTTATGCTGTCTGATGGTGTGGTTTCTGGCTTTCAAACCACGGAAACAGACGCGGCGTGCCGCTTAGGGAGTCTGGACGACTCCCAATGTCCTGAACTGGGGGCTGATTGCGCCAGCCGAGTCCAGAACGTGGACTTTTATCGATTTCTGGCCGCTGAATCCGGTCTTGAACTCGATCTGAAGCTGAAATCTGGCTTGGTTTCCCGTGATGGAAACCATAGTGCCTTCGCCCCGGAGGCGGCAGAGCGGGTTCTCGGCGAGGCCCGTCTGTCCGGGCGTGACGGAGGGCCAGGCGGCACCATCCTCACCGGGATGCAAAGAGGCGCGATTGAGGACGGCATCAAACTGTATCAGGCAGCCTGAACCGGCCGGCGCGTCTCCGATCAGGAGATGGAGGTGGCGGATCCCGGCGCCTCCGTTGGGATCGGAGGCGGTGAACTGGAAGAAGCCACCCCCTGTTCCGGGGGTGCTGACCGACTCGACGACCGGGGCCTGATTCGTCGAACTGGAAGCTTCGAATGAGCCGAGTTCGGTCCAGGGGGCTTCGAGGTTGGACAGGTCGATCGCAGCGCCCCAGAGGAGGCGGGTTCCTGTCCAGGAGGGGAGAAACTCGAGGTCCGCCCAGAACAGGGCGGCGGAGGCTCCGGTCGAATGACCGCTGGAGGCGGCGTGAACGCGGCATTGGGAGTTCTGAAGCGTGGACCCACTCCCGGGAGTGGCTGAGGCCCAGGAGGTTCCGGCATCGTTGGCGAGGTGGATCTGGGAAGGAGAGGTGGTGAATCGGACCAGGCAGGCCTGGGCAGTGGAGAGGGCAGGCGCGGCAAGGATGCGGGCTTCCTTCACGTCCTGCGCTCCCTGGGGGTCCGTGACAGTGAGCGTGAATACCTGGCGGAGACCGGAACCGGAAGGCGGGTGGATCCTGGTGGCGACGGGCGGGGCACCGCCGGCACCGGTCAGCACGGTGTAATTGCCGAGGGTGATCCATCCAGAAGAGAGTTGGCGTGCGTCGGCGCCGAGAACCTGGATCTGCCGGACACCGGCGAAGGAAGGTTCAAAGGCGAGGTCGAGGCGGAGCCGCAACTCGCCCTCAACGAGGGAGAGAGCCGATCCAGCGGCCCGGAGGCGGCACTGGCTGTTGGAGAGGATAGTGGCGCTGCCCGCGGTGGCGGTGGACCACTGGAGTCCGGAGTCGCTGGCGAGGCTGAGGAGATTCGGTCCGGGTTCGGCGCTGATGTAACAAGCGCCGGAGCTCGTGAAACTGGAATGGATGAGAACGAGAACGGAGGAGATATCCCCGGGGCCGTCGGCGTCGCGGATGACGAAGTCGAGGATCTGCTCCTGACCTTGGGCGGCGGCGGGCGTGACGGAGACGGGTACTGGCGCATGGAAGGCCATGTCGATCAACGAGATAAAGAAGCGCGGGGCGGGCTGGGAGGGGCTGGTGACGGGCTGGGCAACGGGAAAGTCGAGCGAGGAACTGATCCCTGCGACGACGGCGTCGCCGTCCGGGGTCAGGCTGACGCCGATGGCCGAGTCCGAGTCCTGGCCGCCCAGGTAGGTGCCAAAGACCTGGGTGCCGCCATCGGGACTCAGCACGAGCAAGAAGGCATCTCCGTTGCCCTGATAAGTGGCCTGCAGGGGTGTTGCGAGGGGCAAATCGAGGGAAAAAGTGCGTCCCGCGGCGAAGACGCGGCCTGCGGTGTCGACGGCGACTCCCTCGATGTGGTCGGTATTCATGCCGCCGGCGAAGGTGCTCCAAACGGCGCCGGTGAGATCGGCGCGGAGGCGGGCGAGGAAGCCCATGCTGGCGCCGCGATGGATGGCGGACCAGGGGCTGAGAGTGGGAAAGTCGGGGGAGGGGGTAGAACCGCCGGCAATGACCTGGGCGGCGGGAGTGAGGGCGATGGATTGCACAAGTTCGGCGGATCCAGGGCCGCCTGCGGAGCCTCCGAGCCAAGTGCCGCCGGTGACGGCGGAGCCGGAAGGATTGATCCGCAGGATAAAGCCGTCCTGACCTCCGCCGGGTTGAGACTGCCAGGCGAGGGGAGGGACGGGTAGGTTGGTGGAGGTGGATCCGCCAGCGACGTAGAGTTCGCCGGAAGGGGCCAAGTTCAACGAGCGGAGCGTATCGGTGCCGTTGCCCCCAAGATAGGTGGACCAGACGGGGGCTCCGGAGGTCGAAAAGTGGGCAACAAAGCCGTTTTGGGGGCCGTTCAGGGTGTTCTGGAGGGCGGAGAGGAGGGGGAAATCGGCTGAGTTGGTCTCGCCGGCGATCCAGACGCCATCGCTGGAGGCGGTGAGGGCGCGAGCCTGTTCTTCACCGGAGCCGCCGAGGAAGGTTGAGAAGGTGAGGTGGTCACCGGAAGGGGCGAGGCGGGCGAGGAAGGCATCACGGTAACCGGAGCGAGCGGAACGCCAGGGGTTGACAGTGGGGAAGTTGGATGAGGTGGTCCAACCGGCGACGTAGATTCCGCCATCGGGGTCGATGGCGACGGCAAAGGCGCGGTCGTCCCCGGCACCGCCAAGGAAGGTGGTCTGGAGGACGGAGGCGCCACCGGGGGCGAGTTTGACGACAACGGCCTCGACGCCGGCTGCGAAATTGCGCTGGGGGTTGACGGCCGGGAAAGTGGGGGAATCGGTGAAGCCGGCCACGACGATTTCCCCGGAAGGGCCGACTGCCATGGACTGAGGGGAATTGGAGCCGGTTCCACCGAGGAGGGTACTGAAGGAAAGGATGGGGTCGATGACGAGGGGGAGGGCGGGATCGTAAGGGCCGGGCTCAAAGCCCGCGGAACCGTCGGAGTGGACGACGACGCGACCGGTGACAGGGACGGGCCGGGGGCCGGGCTGGTAAAAGATGGGAGCGTCCTCGCGCCATTCGCCGTCCGGGGTCCGGAGGAGGAGCCCGCCGTGGGGACCGACGCGGACGTCAGTCGCATTGTGGAAGAGGATGCGGATGGAAGAGGGGCTGGCGCTGGGGGAGACGATGTAGTCGATTTTGAGCCGGCCATCGGCACCGGAGAGGACGAGGTCGATTCCGGGATAGAGGTCCGGAATGCGGAGCGTGCCGAAGGCGGGGATCCCGGAGCGCCAGAGGGCGGGGTCCGCACCGCGGAACTCGTTGACGGAGGAGAGCGGGGGGGAGGCGGGTTCGACGCGGAGAGTGCCGGAACGGCTGGCGTAACTCCAGGAGAGGATCCGGCCCGCGTGGTGGAGGTGAATCCGGTCCGGGGCGATGCAGACGGAGTAATCGAAGCCGCGGGCCAGCCAGGAGCAGCCAGGGTGCGATGCGGGCGCGGGCAGGAACTGGAGGGGCAGGGACGGGGGCTTACCGAGGACGGGGCCGGCCAGCAGCAGCGATGCGGCGATCAGCCACTGCGAAGCCCTGCGCGGAGTATGGATCCGCGTCACACCATACAATTCGGCTTTTTGGGGCCTGTGCTTTAGCTCTGAATTGCCCTAGGCTTGGGCGGGAGCGGGATGCGTAGCCCCTTCGGGAGAGGGGGAGTATTTCGGGCGGGTAAGGGTGTGGTGATAGAGATCGAGCAGGCGACGGGCGGAGAGGTCCCAACTGAAGGAGGATGCCCGGCGGAGACCGGCATCGCGGAGGCGGACGCGCAGTTCGGGTTGAAGGCAGAGGCTCTGGAGGGCGGCGGCGAGGGAGTCGACTGAATCAGGGTCGATAAGGAGGGCGGCGTCGCCGACGACTTCGGGCAGGCTGGTGACCCTGGAGACAACAGTGGGCGCGCCGAGGCTCATCGCCTCGAGAGCGGGGAGACCGAAGCCTTCGGCGAGGGAGGGCAGGACGAAAGCGAAGCAGTTGCGATAGAGCCAGGCGAGAGCCGAGTCGGTGACGTAGCCGGTGGTGAAAACGCCATCGCGGCCGGGGAGGGAGTGGAGGATGTCGTGAAGGCCGGAGCTGAGCCAGCCTTCGCCGCCGGCGAGGACGAGGTTGGGGCAGCTGGGGAGTTGCTGGCGGAGGCGGGACCAGGCTTGAAGGAGGCGAGGGAGGTTTTTGCGGGGCTGGAGGGTAGCAACGGTGAGGAAGAAGTCGGGTTTGGGGAGGGCGGCGAGTCCGGAGGGGCGGGAGGATGGAGAGGAGGCGGGGTCGAACCGGCTGGCGAGGGGGACGGTGACGGTCCGGTCCTCGGGGTAGTGGGGAAAGATGTCGAGGAACTGGCGCCGGCTGAACTCGGAGACAGAGACGACGAGGTCGGCGCCGAGGCTGGCGTTCAGGGCACCCTGGAAGCAGCCGAAGCGGTTGGCTTCCTCGCTCCAATCGGGATGGACGAGGAAGTCGAGGTCGTGGAGGGTCCAGACAAGGCGGGTCTTAGGGAGCCGGGTTGGGGCGAAGAAGCTGTGGAGGTGGAGAAGTTCGGGGTGGCCGAGCCGGGATTCGAGGGACTCAGGGTGATGGGACCAGAAGCGCCGGGCGCGATCGAGGGAGGAGGGCGCGGGGCCGAGGCGCCAGGGGAGGCGACTGGGGCGCGCGGCGCTGAGACGCCAGTCGGGGTCGAGGAAGAAGTCGCCGACGACGGGGTAGAGGATGAACTCGTGGGGCGGACAGATCCGGTCAAAGGCACGAAGAAATTCGGCGGCAACGACGCCACAGCCGGCTTTGCCGAAACCGGTCTGGCTGATGTCATAGCCGATTTTCACGAGGGGTCTCCAGAGGGGGTGAGATTCGCAGCGGCGTGAGTGAAGGCGGCGGCGTACCGGGCAGCCATCTGGTCGAGAGTGGGGGCGGCGGCGGCGTGGGCGAGGGACTGGCGGGCCAGGGCGCCGGCGAGGCCGGGCTGGGACCAGAGGGATTCGAGGGCGCCGGCAAGGGAGAGAGGGGATCGGGGGTCGAAATAGAGGGGAGCATCGCCGCCGACTTCGCGGAGGGCCGTGCGATCCGAGCTGAGGACGGGGCGCCCACGGTGCATCGCCTCCATGATGGGCATGCCGAAGCCCTCATAGAGAGAAGGAAAAACGAGGGCGAGGCAGGCATCGAACAGGGCGGCGAGATCTTCATCGGGAAGGAAACCGGCGAACAGGACGGACCCATGGAGTCCGAGAGCCTGGACAAGAGAGCGGAGGATCCCATCGCGATCGCCGGGGGATCCGGTAAGGACGAGGAGAGCGGGGACGGTGGGATTGCGCCGGCGGAAGAGGGCGAAGGCGGTGAGGAGGAGTTCGTGGTTCTTGTGGAGCCAGAAATTGGCAGGGTAAAGGAGAAAGGGTGCGGACTGGAGGCCGAGTCGATGGAGGAGGGCAAGCCTGGCGGAGGCGGTGACGACCGGCAGGCGCTGGTGGGCGGCGTGGCGGATGACGAGGGTTTCCGGAGGAGGGGGACCGGCGGCGGACTCGATGCGGGCTCCGACATAGTGGCTGGGGCAGATGAGGAGGCGGGCGACGGAGCAGGCCTGCCGGAAGTGGCGATGGCGGATGAGGCGGTCGTGTTCGGAGAAGAACTGGGGGTAGGTGAGGAACTGGAGGTCGTGGACGAGGCAGACGGTTGGGACGGCGGGGTGATGGTAGGTGGGGGCAGTAAAAGGACAGAAGAGGAGATTGGCGCGGAGGGTGCGGAGGAGGCTCTTGCGATTCAGGGCGAGGAGAGCGGCCTCGTAGGGGAGGCGGAGACGCCGGCGGAGATCCGAGGGGACCCAGGAGGAGAGGCGGGCTTCCCAGCGATGGCCTCGGGCAACGAGGCGTCCCGCGAGGGAGGAGGCAGGGGAGTTGCCGCCGCGAGCGATACAGAGGCGGTTGACGTTGGCGGATTCCAGGGAAGCGAGTTCGTCATGGCCCGCGGCGCCCGTGAGGAGGACGAACTGGGTCTCGGGGAGGAGGGCGGCCAGAGCGCGGAGGAGTTCGAGAGTGAAGGGTTTGGCTCCGCCGTTTTCGCCGCCGGGGCGGAGTGGGGTCAGGTCGACAACGATGCGGGCGAGTGGAGAGGCGGGCGCGATGGAAGATGCAGGTCTCAACTGGCGTATCTAGGCGAATGTTAGCATGGGCGGGTGGGCCCGCTGGTCAGTCTGATCACACCGTCGTACAACATGGCCCGGTTTCTGCCGGAAACGATTGAAAGTGTGTTGAGGCAGACGTACGGGAGGATTGAGTACCGGGTTCTGGACGGGGGTTCGACGGACGGGACGGTGGAATTGCTGCAGGGGTATGGGGAGCGGGTGGCCTGGCGGTCGGAGCGGGATGACGGGGCGGCGGCGGCGATCAGGCAGGGGCTGGGGGAGGCTGAGGGGGCGATTCTGGGCTGGGTGAATGCGGACGACTTGTTGATGCCATGGGCGGTGGAGGAGGCAGTGGAGGCGTTTGAGGCGCATCCGGAGGCGGTGGCGGTCTACGGACAGGGGGAGTGGGTGACGGTAGATGGGGAGAGGATCACCGAGTATCCGACTGTGCCGGCGGCGCCGGAGGAATTTTACCGGACGTGCGGGATCTGCCAGCCGGCCTGTTTTTTCCGGGCGGAGGCGTACCGGGCGGCGGGAGGAATCGATGCGGGCTGGGGATCGGCATTCGACTACGATCTGTGGATCCGGCTGGCGCGCGAGGGGGCGTTCGTGCATGTTCCAAAGGTGTGGGCGAAGTCGCGGATGCACCGGGAGAACAAGACGCTGGGGAACCGGGGACAGGCGTTCGAGGAGGGGATGGCGGTGATCGAGCGGCACTTCGGGTATGTGCCGGCAGAGTGGGTGCACAGTTACGAGATGTGGAGGAAGGACGGGCGGGACCAGTTCTTCGAGGAGTCGAGGGGGAGTGTGTGGACGTGGGTGGGGAGTCTGCCGGAAGGGATGCGGCGCAACCGCAAGCAGTTGCGCCGCTATTTGTGGGACTGGTTCACGCTGCCGGCGTGGGCGGCGCGATTGCGTGTCAGGAGCGGGTGAGTTCGTCCCAGGTCACGATCCGTTTCTCATGGATGGCCTTACGGCCGAGGATGCCGACGAGGGTGGAGAGTTTGGCGTTGGCGGCGTCGTTGAGGGGTTTCTTGCCGGAGCGGGCGTTTTCGATGAAGGACTGCATGGAGAGGAAGTCGGCGTTGCCCTGGGGGTTTTCGACTTCGAGCTGGATGGTTTCCTTTTCGCCGAGGCGTTTCCAGGTGGCGGTGGGGAGGTCGATGGCGCCGGCGGAGCCATAGACGCGTTCCTTGATGCCGGAGAAGCCAGGAGGGTCGAAGTAGATGTGGGAGAAGGTGACGCGGATATCGTCGGGGAATTCGTAGATCACCGAGTAGTTATCCATGACGGTGCGGCCGGGAGGGTCGTTCTTGTAGAGGTTGATGCCGCCGGAGCCCATGGCGCGGAGGGGGGGCTTGCCGATGGCCCAGACGAAGAGGTCGAGGATGTGGCAGGCCTGTTCGACGATATTGTCGCCGGAGATATCGCGGTCAAAGAGCCAGGGGATGAACTTGGGGAGGTCGTTGGTGTGGCGGTAGCCCTGGAGATAGAGGACTTTGCCGATGCCGCCATTGAGGACGAACTTGACGGCGGCATTGCGGGCGGGGTGGTGGCGGAGCTGGAAGCCGGCCTGGTAGATGCCCTTGGCGGACATGGTGGCCTTTTCAATGACTTCACATTCCTTTTCGTCGAAGCCCATGGGTTTTTCGCAGAAGACGTGTTTGCCGGCTTCGAGGGCGGCGAGGGTCATGGGGAGATGGGCCTTGGTGGGGGTGGCTATGACGATGGCGTCGATGTCCTTCATCTCCTCGATCATCTTGCGGTAATCGGTGAAGAGGCGGGGTTTGTTGCCCTTGGCTTCGGCGGCGGCGCCGCCTTTCTTGAGGGCTTCGGGGTTGAGGTCACAGATGGCGGCGAGGTCGACGCCCTCGACGTTCATGGTGTGGCCCATGGTGTAGCTGCCGCGGTTGCCAACACCGATGTAGGCGACGCGGATCTTCTTGGAAGAGGGCTGGGCGCTGAGAATGGCAGGGGCCGCGACGGCGCCGGCCAGGAAGCCCCGGCGTGAAGCGGGGGAGGATGAGTTCATGGTTTGGGTACTCCTAGGGGGGATTGACTAAGAAAGAGAAAGAGACCGGACTTGCCGGGGGCGGCAAAATCGGGTCGTCCGTCGCCATTGAGGTCGGCGACAGGCAGTTGCATGCCGCCGCCGGTACGGGTGGAATAGTCGAGGATGTGGCGGACCCACTGGGGGCGTGGCCCGGGGAGGAGTTCGTACCAATAGACGCCGAGCGGGTCGCGTTCGCCGGGGTCCTTGCCGTTGTGGGCCATGTAGCGTTTGCCGGTGAGAAGGCCGGTGGCTTTGCCGCCGCGGAGGTCGGTGAGAGTGAGGGCGTGGGCCTGGGACCAGGAGTCGTCGATGAGGTGGCGTTTCCACTCGCCGGTGCGGGGGTCGGCGGGCTGCTCGAGCCAGAAGATGCCGAAGTCGTGGGCGAGGGAAGTGAGGATATCGGGGCGTCCGTCGCCATTGAGGTCGAGGACGTGCATGAAGCCGGTGGAGCCGAGGTCCCAGGTTTTGTGGGGGATCCAGTTGGGGGAGCGGGGGTCGGCGGGGGCTTCGAGCCAGCCTTTGGGGGTGAGGATATCGGTGCGGCCATCACCATTGATATCGCCGGCGCCGATGCCGTGGCCGAAGCTGTTGGGGGCGGCGGTGTGGGCGGTGAAGGCGCCGTTCTTGATTTCGTACCACTTGAGGGGGGCTTTGGCGTTGCCGAACTGGGGGAGGATTTCGAGGGCGCGGCCGTCGTTGTTGAGGTCGACGAGGAAGCAGAATTCGATGGGGAAGCCGGATTCGATGACGGTTTCCTTCCAGGGGCCGGCGGCTTTGCCGGGGTTTTTCCACCAGGCGAGTTTGCGGGCGAACCAGGAGCAGCCGGCGATGTCGGTCCAGCCGTCGTTGTCGACATCAAGGGCGAGGTCGGAGAAGTTGTCGACGTACTGGTTTTCGAAGCCGATTTCGCGGAAGGGGCGGCGCTGCCAGTTGGGGGCCTGGTACCAGGCGTCGCCGGAGACGAGGTCGAGTTTGCCGTCGCGATTGATGTCGGCGAAGGCGGCGGTTTCGGAGGCGCCGTGGTCGATGAAGATTTTCTGGAAGAGGGGGGTGATGGGGCGGGGGGCGGCGCCGAGGGTGAGAGCGAGCAGGACGGCGAACAGTACGTGTCGCATTGATCCTGATTCTATCGCTATTCCGGACAGAATGCTCCCGTTATGGGGAGGTTGCCGGGGGTTGGGCGGACGGGTTAGGATGAGAGAGCGTCGTGGCGCTATCGTCTAAGGGTTAGGACGGAGCCCTCTCAAGGCTCAAATACGGGTTCGAATCCCGTTAGCGCTACCAAGCAACCCCTTTCCTCTCAATAATTTAGACAATAAATCGGGCATCGTGTGCTGCCATGTGCTGCCAAGAAGTCCGCGCGAAACTTCCGGCAACGATTCTCAGCGTATACTTCTCACATGATCCGTGAGCACCTTCCGGCTGAAGTCTCCGTTCTGCACGTTCAATCGGTGGGCCTGACCATCACTTCCCGGAGGCTCATCTTGACCAGAGACAATGACTCTCAGACCAGATGCTTCTTGGAGGACATTGTGCTGGTGCAGAGAGAGCGAGTAGACCGCCCCGCTCTGAGAAGGTGGGCGAAATACTTGGCCGCACTCGCCGTGCTAATCGCCCTTCTTCCTCGGTTCTATCCTCTGCCCGCAGACACCGTCCGAGTGGGCTTGCCCGTTGCGGCAATTGCCTCGGCCGTTCTCTTTATGCTCTGGTTTCTGACGAGAACAGCCGCACTGCGATTCGGGACCGCTGCCGGAAGCGTGGAGATACTCCTCACGGGCGACTCGATCCACCTGGCCGACGAGATTGTCAGCGCCTACGAAACTGCCCGCGCTAACGTCGCTTGCGTGGTGCATTCTACTGGGTCAGGTCCGCCTTCTTCAGCATCGGCCCCATGAGGGCTTCCCACTGGCCTGCAGCCGCCATCAGGTCTTGCGGGAGGGCATGGGCATAGGTGTTGCCGGTAATGGCCGTGGAGCTATGCCCAAGAAGCCGCGAGACGGCCGGCAAGGAAGCGCCCTGGCTGAGCAGAAAGCTCCCGTAGCCGTGCCGCATGGAGTGGAGGGAGATCCCCTTGTGGCCGCTCTTTCTCGCCAGCCTGCACACTTCGGCCGCGACGGTATCCGGCTTCAGGAAGTCGCCGCCAGGTCCGCAGAAGATGAGATCCAGATCGGCCCGGTACGTCTCCCCGAAGAGGCGCCGCGCCTCGTCCTGGTCGGTCCGATGCGATTGCAGGAGGGCGACGGCCGTAGGCGGGAGCGGGACGCGCCTCGGTCTGCTGTTCTTCGGAGCTTTGACGCGCAGGCCTCCTTCGGTCTGTTCGAGCGACTTGGAGACGTTGAGCACGCCCGCGGGCATCACAAAATCACGCCAGGTCAGCGCCAGCAGTTCGCCGCGCCGGAGGCCTGTTGCTGAAGCGATCACAAGCAAGGTGTAGAGCGGCGAGGCCTGCGCGGCCGTCAGGAACGCCTGAAGCTCTCTCGGTTCAAGGATCAGTTTCTCTTTCGGCTGGACTGAAGGCAGCTTGCATTTCTTCATCGGATTCCGCATGAGGATCTCTTTGTCCTCGGCGTCGGAGAGGGCGGAACTCACGAGGGCGGCGATGTGGCGCACGGTCTTTGCGGAGAGCGGGCGCGCCGCCTTCGTCTTCCGATGCCGCCCGCCAGACTCCAGCAAGCGGTACATCTCGCGTTCAAGGTGAATGGTCTTCACTTCCCGCAGTTGGATGGTGAGGACGTCCGGATGAAGATACCCTGCCAGTTGCCTGTAGCGTTCCACGGTCTTCCTTGCGCAGTTCTGCTCGGCGTGGCGCTTCAGCCAGTCTTCGATGAACTCGCCAAGGGTGCACTCCGTGAACGCTGCCGGCGAAGTGCGCGCGAGTTCGGCAAGCTTCTCGATCAGCGCATCATTCGCTTCCCTTTTGAGGGCGAACCCGCTTCTTGTGAGCCGCCGCCTTTTTCCTTCCTGGTCTCTTGGCAGGTCGATCTGGTAGGCCCACCCGCTCTTCCGCTTGTAGACTGAGCCGGTCATTGGAAGCAATCTCCTCTTCTCCAAGCAGATCAGCCATACAGCCTCCCGCTATGTGCATCTCCTCAAGTGCTCGCGCCAGGGGCGCTTTGACCGCTTCATCAGTTGCCCCTTTCATGACTGAAAAAACCGCATCGCGTGCTAGCTTGAGATGCCCCAACGCCCTCCCGATGGGTTCATTGGCCGCAGCGCTGATCTTTACCGACAGTCCGAGCAACGATTGGAACTGCAAGCTTCGCTTCGGGAGCCGCCGCTCGTTGCAGAAGCGGACCATTCGAGACAGGAACTTTGGTCCAGGCGGTAGCCGTGTCTCGTACTTCGCGATCATGGAGACCGTCAAACCCAACTCGCGTGCCAATGCTTCCTGAGAGAGGCCAAGCTCTGCTCGAAGCTCTTTGAGGAGTTGGGAGGCAGTCACATCCCCAGAGTAATCCGATATGGACAGATCTTCTATGGAATTTCATTGCATGGAGCGAAATTCCATGTTACTCTGCCGCTATGTCTGCAAACCCACGCTCACCAAAACGTGATGCCCGCCCGATCCTCACCCCGGATGAACTCGCGGTGTACCTCGGACTTGGGCGAATCACCGTCTATCGAATGTTGAAGCAAGGGCTCATCCCCTGCCGCCGCGCTGGTTCGCGCTATGTGATTCCCCGCGCAGCCGTCGATGAGTGGCTGAAGACCGCGCCGTGTCAGGCGCAGAACCCAACGCAGTGGATTCACACACCGCGCAAGCGCGGCAACAACGGGAGGCGCAGCCGATGACCACCACAACGCCCCCTCGTATTGAGATCATCCACGCGGCCGACCCGGAGCGCGCCGCGATGATCGAGACGTTTCTCGGAGTCCTCGATAGCGGGCTCTGGCTTGGCAACTTCATGCGTGGACTGTGCCTGATCGTTCAGCTACGCGGCCTTGACAACGTCGCCCAGGACCCGGCCCAGGTCCGCGAGCTCCTCGACGCCGAAGTCGAGCAGTTGGATATTGATCTGGAGTACGGCCGCAAGCTCGCGCGGATCTATCCGACGCTCTTTCAGCAAGGGGGCGATGCCGCGTGAACCCCGCGCCCGCAAGGGGGGAGGGAGGAATAGTTGTTGCGACAACTATTCTGGATCCACCCGCCCGCCGATTCCG
>DNFG01000272.1:512-3761 GCA_003487005.1 Bryobacterales bacterium | reverse complement strand
ACGGAGCAGTCGCGTTCGTGGAGGTGGAGGAGGTGGCCGTGGCGGTCGCCGAGGAGTTGGACTTCGACGTGGCGGGCGCGGCGGATGTAGCGTTCGAGGAAGACGGCGCCGTTGCCGAAGGCGGCTTTGGCTTCGGCGGTGGCTTCGGCGAAGCGGGCTTCAAGTTCGGCTGGTTTGAGGACGACGCGCATGCCGCGTCCGCCGCCGCCGAAAGCGGCTTTCAGGATGAGGGGGAAGCCGATCTGGGGGGCGATCTGGCGGGCTTCTTCGAGGGTTTCGACGGGGTGTCCGGTACCGGGGAGGACGGGGACGCCGGCCTGTTGGGCGAGGCGGCGGGCGGCGGTTTTGTCGCCGAGGTCTTCGAGGATGCGGGCATCGGGGCCGACGAAGGTGATGCCGGCGGCGGCGCAGGCGCGGGCGAGGGCGGGATTTTCGCTGAGGAAACCGTAGCCGGGGTGGATGAGGTCGACCTGTTTTTCGCGGGCGAGGGCGATGATGCCGGGGATATCGAGGTAGGCCTGGACGGGCCCGAGACCGGCGCCGGTGAGGTAGGCTTCGTCGGCTTTGAAGCGATGGAGGGAGAGGCGGTCCTCCTGGCTGTAGATGGCGACGGTACGGAGGCCCAACTCGTTGGCGGCACGGAAGATGCGGATAGCAATTTCGCCGCGGTTGAGGGCCAGAAGCTTCTTGGTCATTTAGAGATCAAGGTAGCATGGGCGGCGCGGGAGGCTGCCGGATTTGAGTGAACTTTGGGGGGTGCTGTTGCGTATGAGGTCTATGAAGAAGGAGGCTGGACAGCCGATGAAGCGGAATCACGTATTAGGACTGGCCGCGGCGGCGCTGCTGCTGGGCGGGTGCGAGTTTGACGGGGAGAACTGGGGCAGTTCGACGAGGTACAAGGAGGATTTCGCGGAGACGCACGCGCTGGCTCCAGGGGGACGGGTATTCCTGGAGAATTTCAATGGATCGGTGGAAGTGTTGGGTTGGGATAAGGATTCGGTGGAGGTGACGGGGTCGAAGTACGCGTCACGGCAGGAAGTGATGGAGGCGATGAAGGTGGAGGTGGTGGCGTCGGAGGGGTCGATCCGGATCCGGACGCTGCGACCGGAGACGCGGAACTGCAATTGCGGGGCGAAGTACGTGCTGCGGGTGCCCCGGGAGGTGAAACTGGACCGGGTGGAGACATCGAACGGGGGTTTGCGGCTGGAGGCGCTGCGGGGGGAGGCGCGGGTGCGGACGTCGAACGGGAGTCTGAAGGTGAATGATTTCCGGGGACCGCTGGAGGCGACGACATCGAATGGGAGTCTGGAGATCATGAGCTACGAAGGGGCGGCGACGCTGAAGACGTCGAACGGGCGGATCCGGGGGGACGGTTTGAAGGGGAGACTGGACGCGACGACGTCGAACGGGTCGATTGACGTGACGGTGGCGGAGCCGTCGGCGGGATTGCCGATGAAGTTCACGACGTCGAACGGGTCGGTGAATGTGACGGTGGAGAAGTGGAGCGGGTCGGGACTGGTGGCGCGGACGTCGAATTCGTCGATCAACGTGAGGCTGCCGGAGGGTGTGAACGCGCAGTTGCAGGCGTCGACATCGAACGGGTCGATCAACACGGAGTTTGAGATCACGACAAGCCAGATGAGCAAGAACCGGGTAGACGGGCGGATCGGGGCGGGCGGACCGCTGATCGATCTGGCGACGTCGAACGGGGGGATCCGGGTGTTGCGGCGGTAATCGCCGCCGAGAGAAGGACAAAACCCCGGCGCGGAGGGAGACTCCGGGCCGGGGTTTTGCATTCCTCCGTTCAAGGAAAGGGGGTCAGCCGAAGCTCCACTGATCGTTCTTGAGGTCGGTGATTTTGGTGCGATTTTTCTTGACGCGGGCATCCCAGGAGGGATTGGCGAGGAGGTAGGCGAAGGTGGTTCCGGCGGAGATTTCGACGGTGGTGGAGCCGGAAGAGGAGTGTTTTCCGGCGACTTTGGCTTCGAGTCCCTTTTTTCCGACGGAGAGTTCGGCGGTGGCGTTATTGCCATAGTGGGAGGCGAGGGAGGCTTCCATGACGACGAAGATCTGGTGAGCGATGCGGGCCTTGGAGCCCCATTCGATGAGGGAGTTGAGGGCCTTGGGGGAGGCGTTGGCGGCGTCCTTCATGTCATTGTTCATGACGGAGAACTTGACGAGTTTGAGTTCGCCGGTTTTGAGTTTGTCGAAGGTGGCGTCGCCGGAGAATTTGACGGGAACGCCTTTAATGATAGCGGAGACGACGGTCTTAAAGGCGTTTTTGGAGGTGCGGGTAAAGCTGATATCGACGACGGTGGTTTGGGCGGTTTTGATTTTGGGGACGGGGATGCGGTCCTTGACTTCGAGGTGGTTCATTTTGACGAGGGAGGCGCGTTTTTCGCCGATGGAGCCGAGTTCGACTTCTTCGGCATGACCGCGGAAATAGGCCACTCCTCCAAAGGTCAGGTGATTATCTTTGACAACGACATTAGCCATTGAGGGAAACTCCTAGGTGGAATGAAATGAGGGGAAGTCGCGGCCATGGAGCAGGGCCCGCCTCTGGGGCAGCGAATCCCGGATTGGAGCCCCTCCGCGCCGGCCGCGTGCCACGGGTCGGCGGCGGGGGCGGCCGGATCCTCCGAAGCGGAGGGGTCCGAAGGCCGGGGGACTGGAAGGAGAAGCGGGGTAGCCCTGGAAGAGCGCCCTGATATCCAACCAGATCAGCGGCATGCCCATACAGCGCAGAAGGGGGAGGAATCCGCTCACGGGCGGACAGATTTTTTATGGGGGCAGGTTAATCATGTTAAGTTAGGCTGCATGGCGGAGCGAGAGGAGATCACGCAGTTGCTCGGCCGGTGGCGCGAGGGGGACGGAGCCGCATTCGAGCGGCTGTTTCCGTTGATGTACCGGGAATTGCGGCAACTGGCGCAGAGTTATCTCAGCCAGGAGAAGGCGGGGCACACACTGCAAGGGACGGCGCTGGTGCATGAGGCCTACTTGCGCCTGCTGGGGCAGCGGGAGGTGGACTGGCGGGACCGGGGACATTTCTTCGCGGTAGCGGCGCAGGCGATGCGACGGATATTGGTGGATCATGCGCGGCGGCAGAAGGCGGCGAAGCGGGGATTTGGGGAGAAGATTGTGCTGGAGGAGGGATTGGCGGCAGGAGAAACGGGTCCGGATTTCGAGGCATTGGACGAGGCATTAACGCGGTTGTCGGCGGTGGATGAGAGGCGGGCGGGGGGGGGGGGG
>DNFG01000272.1:0-145 GCA_003487005.1 Bryobacterales bacterium | reverse complement strand
TGAGTCCGGCGACGGTGAGGCGGGACTGGGCGCTGGCGCGGGCGTGGCTGTACCGGGAATTGAGTGAGGAGGCGCGAGGATGAACGGGAAGAACTGGGAGCGGGTGGCGGAGTTGTTCGGGATGTTGTCGGAGGTGGGGGCGGAG
>DNFG01000448.1 GCA_003487005.1 Bryobacterales bacterium | reverse complement strand
CTCGACGCCCGCGATGGCCGTGCCACCGCCCGCTTCGATGTCAATATGAAGGCCCCCGGCCGCTATCGCGTCAAGCTCCTCTTCCCGCCCCACATCAATCGCGCCACCAATGTCCCCATCCTGATCGAAGCCCCCGGCCTCGCGCTCCGCGCCACCGTCAACCAGCGCCAGCCTGCTGTCTGGCTCGGCCCCTACGATCTCCCCGCCGCCTTCACCGTTTCCATCACCAACCAGCGCACCAACGGCTTCGTCGCGGTCGACGGCCTCCAGGTCGCTCCAGTTGATTCCAACTGACCCCGGCCCCGCTTTCTCGATAGAATCCTCAGAATGTCCACGCTCTCCCGCCGCCAGTGGCTCTCCACCGCCGCCGCCGCCTCAGTTGCCCCCGCTGTTCTCCGCGGCCAGCGCCGTCCCCCCAACCTCGTCTTCATCATGGCCGACGACCTCGGCTATGGCCACCTCGGCTGCTACGGCCAGCAGAAAATCAAAACCCCCGTCCTCGATCGCCTCGCCGCCGAAGGCGTCCGCTTCACCCACGCCTACTCCGGCAACACCGTCTGCGCCCCCTCCCGATGCACCCTCATGACCGGCAAACACGCCGGCCACTGCTCCGTCCGGGGCAACGCCGGCGGCATCCCCCTTCAACCCACCGACGTCACCCTCGCCGAAACCCTCAAGTCCGCCGGCTATGTCAATGGCTGCTTCGGCAAGTGGGGCCTCGGTGAAGCCAACACCGGCCACACCCCCAACGACCGCGGCTTCGACGAATTCTACGGCTATCTCCACCAACTCCACGCCCACTTCTATTACACCCACTTCCTTTGGAAGAACGGCCGCAAACACTTCCTCGCCAACCGCCACGACTGGCGCCGTGACTATACCCACGACCTCATCGCCGCCGAATCTCTCAAATTCGTCCGCAAAAACCGCCACAACCCCTTCTTCCTCTACCTCCCCTTCACCATCCCCCACGCCGAACTCCTCGTACCCGAAGACTCCCTCGCCGAATACCAGGGCGTCTTCCCCGAAACCCCCTTTACCAGCGCCCCGCGCATGCACTACGCCCCCCATCCCACGCCCAAAGCCGCCCTCGCCGGCATGATCTCCCGCCTCGACCGATCCGTCGGAGAACTCCTTCGCACCCTCGATGAACTCAACCTCCGCGACAACACCCTCGTCGTTTTCACCTCCGACAACGGCCCCGACCGCGACAACGGCAACGACCCCGACTTCTTCCAGGCCGCCGGCCCTTTCCGGGGCTACAAACGCGACCTCTACGAAGGAGGCATCCGCGTCCCCATGATCGCCCGCCTGCCCGGTCGCATCCCCGCCGGCGCCACCAGTGCCGTCCCCTGGAGCTTCCAGGACGTCCTCCCCACCTTCGCCGAACTCGCCGGAGCCTCCGCCCCCCGCCCCATCGACGGCCGCTCCATCACCCGCCAACTCCTTGAGCCCAACTCCCCCGCCGGGCGCGCACCCGTCCACGATCACCTCTATTGGGAAGTCTGGGACAACGGTCTTACCATGCAGGCCACCCGCGCCGGCGAATGGAAGGCTGTCCGCCCCTCCATGGGCGCCCCCCTCGAACTCTATAACCTCTCCGCCGATCCCGGAGAGCGCCAGAACCTCGCCGCCGCCCAACCCGAAACCGCCACCCGCCTCGCCTCCATCCTGGAGCGAGAGCACATCCCCCCACCCCCGCAAATCGAGCCCGACAAGCCCGACGGCAAACGTTACATCTGAATTGGCCACCTCTTCCCCTCAGGGTGAGCCAGAATCCGGCGCGATTGCACTATCACGAGTAGAAGCTCTGAACGTCGCAATAGTGCCCAATCTCTTTCCCGGAGGAGACCCCATGAACTCTCGCTTTACCCTGCCGGCAGCACTGCTGCTGTGCGCCTTCACCCTGCACGCCGGCGCTATCAGTCCGGCCATCACCTTCACCGCCCCGCCCATCGACGCCGGGTTGGCCAACGGTTCCAATGTCCTCGGCTGGTCATTCAATGTCATCACCACGATCACCGTCGATGCCCTCGGCAATTACGACGCCAGCCTGGCCAACTCCAATTTCGCCCCTTGGGAGTACTCCCATGATGTGGGCCTCTGGAGCCCCTCGGGTGTCTTGCTCGCCTCCACCACGGTCCACCCCGGCGATCCCGCCATCGGCTACTTCCGTTACGCCGAAATCACGCCAGTGGTCCTGACCCCGGGTGACGGCTATATCGTCGCGGGCGTCAGCTTCTCGGACGGCTACTTCACCCCATTCTATGAGTACCCCGGAACCCCCTTCACCACTATCCCGGCCATCGAGTTCGTCGCTTCCGCCTATGCCTCCGGCTCCGATCTCGTGATTCCCGGCCACTTCGATCCCGAGGTTCACGGCTGGTTCGGCGCCTCCTTCTCCGCCGTCGAAGGCCGCACGCCCGCGGTCCCCGAACCCGGCACATGGGCCTTGATGCTGATGGGCGTGGGGGCTCTACTTGCCCTCCGCCGCCGCCAGGTCTGATTCTGGCCCCTTAGCGCCGCGTCACTGTCAACGACCGCCACACGCTGTTCCCACTCGCGTCCTCGGCCCGGATCGTGATCCGGTTCGTGCCCCGGAACAACGGAATCGGCCCCGCGGAGAACTGCGGCGCTCCGCCAGCCAAGCCTTGTCCCCCGATCTGTGTCGACCACGTCACCGTCACAGCGCCCGAGTTGTCCGTCGCCAAACCTCGCACCGTCACCGTCGCCGCCGTCGTTGTCGATGTCGTGCTCGCCGGAAACGTAATCGCCAGCGAAGGCGCCTCGGTATCGGGCTGAGGAGGCTTGGGCGCCGAAGCCTCAGGAGGAGGAGATGGCGACCCGGGCGTTGTCACCGGGGGCGAAGGGGGATCGGTCTCCCCAGGCGGCTCGGGTGCCGTAGCCGGAGGCGAAGGTGACTCGGGCGTCCCATCCGGCGGTGTCTGCGGCGGTGCTGGAATCGGTTCCTCCGGCGACTCGGGCGCCGTAGCCGGAGGCGAAGGCGACCCCAGCCCCGGCAGCGGCACCCCCGGGGGCTCCGGCGTCTCGCCCTCCTGATAGCGCGTCGCGTACAACTGCCGGATCGCGTTCCGGTCTGTCTCGTGCAACTCCGCCACCCGCCGGTAATACGGATACATCACCGACCGCGGATCATCACTGTGCCCCAATCCCAATGCGTGCCCCAGTTCGTGCAACGCCACCGAATACAAATCAATGTCCGCCCCCGTCCGCCACGCCTCGTCCGCGTCAAACACCATGTCCCCCGCCTCCGGTTCCGGATTCGGCGGCGGATAGTACGTGCGTCCCAACACCCCGTAGGGGCCATCCACCGGCGAGAACCGAATGTCGATCGTCTGCAGCCTGGCCTCGTACATCCGCTCCACGAACTCTACCCGCACCACCGCCGACCACGCCGCCAGCGCTTTCTCGAACTCGCCTCGCGCCACCTCCCGAGGCAGCGAAGGAGCCAAATTCCCAAACCAGAAACCGATCGTCGCCGGATTCAACCCCGGCCCGTCCCAGCCCTCCCCAAAGAAATCGAACAGCGCCGACGCCGCCCGGATCCCCCCGGCTCTCGCCCCCAGACACGCCCGCACCGGCAGTCCCCGCACCAGTTCCTCGCTCGCCGGCAACATATACTGCACTTCGTTCAACCCCGCCAGCCGATCCACCCCCGCGCCCCGAACCACCAGGTGCGCATCCGCCACATCCGGATGCTCCACAATCTCCAATCCCGCCGCCAACGCCAACCGCCTCGACTCAACCGCCGTCACGTCCGCATGAAACTCCACCAGCACTCCGTCAGGAGGCTTGTCCTCCTCCAGTAGCGGCGGCAGCAACGGACTCACCTTGTGCCGCGCTCCCAGCAACCCCGCCTGTATCAGTTCCAACCCCTCCAGCGACAGATCCACCGGTGCCGACACCACCCACGCATGATCCGGCACATACGCCAGTACTGCCGCCCCTCGCTGCTCCAGAATCTCCCTCTCCCGCCAGCCAGGCTCCCGCCGGAACTGCAGCACCATCCGCGTCCGCTCCGCCCCGGGCCAGATCATCGACCTTCCATTCAGGCCTTCCGAACTGACACGAAGGGTTTCCAGAGCCCCGCCCGTCTTGAGACGCAGCACGGGCTCTTCGCCCGTCAGGACCGTTCCGAGAAACAGTCCCGCGGCGACCGCGAGCCGAATTGTGGACATGCAACCCTTATCGGACGGCTAAACGGATTCTATAGTCCTAAATCATGAACGCCCCGCCGTTCACCTCGATCGTCTGCCCCTGCACGTTCGCCGCCCCAGGCGAACACAGAAACAGGATCACTCCCGCCATGTCCTCGTTCGTGGATAACCGCCCCTGCGGCGTCCCCCGCAGCACCCCCTCCAGAATCTCCCGCGACGAAAACTTCGCGTGAAAATCATTGTCCACCGTCCCCGGACTCACCGCATTCACTCGCACCCCCCTCGCCGCCAGTTCCTTCGCCATCCCTTTCGTCATCCCCGAGACTGCCGCCTTCGCCGCCGCGTACAACGTTGCCCCCGCTCCCCCGCCGCTCCGCGCCGCAATC
>DNFG01000449.1 GCA_003487005.1 Bryobacterales bacterium | reverse complement strand
ACCGACGGCCTCGTCCGCGGCATGAAGGCCATCTCCACCGGCGCACCCGTCTCCATCACCGTCGAGGTCGCCCAGCATACGGGCGAAGGCCGCGTCCGCTGCATCGCCTTGCAGCCCACCGACGGCCTCGTCCGCGGCATGAAGGCCATCTCCACCGGCGCACCCGTCTCCATTCCCGTCGGCAAGCAGACCCTCGGCCGCATCCTCAACGTCCTCGGAGAGCCCGTTGACAAGCAGGGCCCCGTTGCCACCGAGATGCGCCTGCCCATCCATCGCACCGCTCCCGCTTTCGAGGAACAGTCCACCACCCTCCAGATGTTCGAGACGGGCATCAAGGTCATCGATCTTCTCGAACCCTACCTGCGTGGCGGCAAGATCGGCCTGTTCGGCGGGGCCGGTGTCGGCAAGACCGTCGTCATCATGGAGTTGATCAACAATATCGCCATGAAACACGGTGGCGTTTCCGTGTTCGCCGGCGTCGGTGAACGCACCCGCGAAGGCAACGACCTCTGGCTCGAAATGCAGGAGTCCGGGGTTCTTGATCCCACCGACTGGACGAAATCCAAGGTCGCACTCATCTACGGCCAGATGACCGAGCCGCCCGGAGCCCGGCTCCGCGTCGGTCTCACCGGCCTCACCGTCGCCGAGTACTTCCGCGACCAGGAAAATCAGGACGTCCTCCTGTTCATCGACAACATTTTCCGCTTCACTCAGGCCGGCTCCGAGGTCTCCGCCCTGCTCGGCCGTATGCCCTCCGCCGTCGGCTACCAGCCCAACCTCGCCACCGAAATGGGTGAACTCCAGGAGCGCATTACCTCTACCCGCACCGGATCGATCACCTCCGTCCAGGCCATTTACGTCCCGGCCGACGACTACACCGATCCCGCCCCCGCCACCACCTTCGCCCACCTCGACGCCACCACCAACCTATCGCGCGACATCGCCTCGCTCGGCATCTACCCCGCCGTCGATCCTCTCGCTTCCACCTCGCGCATCCTCGACCCGCTCGTCGTCGGCGAAGACCACTACAATACCGCGCAGCGCGTCAAATCGATCCTCCAGCGCTACAAAGACCTGCAGGACATCATCGCCATCCTCGGCATCGATGAACTCTCCGAGGAGGACAAGCAGAGCGTCCAACGCGCTCGCAAGATCCAGCGCTTCCTCTCCCAGCCCTTCCACGTCGCCGAACAGTTCACCGGCTTCAAGGGCAAGTACGTCAAACTCGAAGACACGATCCGTGCCTTCAAGGAAATCTGCGACGGCAAGCATGACGACATCCCCGAACAGGCCTTCTATATGCAAGGCACCATTGAGGATGTGCTGGAACGCGCCGAACAGATCCGGAAAGCCAACTGACCATGGCCGGCGCCCTCACCCTCGAAATCGCCACGCCTGAACGCCTGCTCCTCCGCGAGCAGGTTTCGGAAGTGGTCCTGCCGGGCGCCAACGGTGCCCTGGGCGTCCTCCCCCAGCACGCCCCGCTGCTGACCGAACTCGGGCCAGGCGAACTCGCCTATATCCCCGACGGTGGCCAGCGCAAGTTCATCGCCATCCGCGGAGGCTGGGCTGAAGTCCTCCCCGACTACGTCCGCGTCCTCGCCACAGGCGCCGAATTTGGCGACGAAATCGACATTAAACGCGCCGAGGAAGCCCTCAGACGCGCCGAATCCAGCCTTACCAGCGCCAAGGAAGACCTCGACACCGTCAAAGCCCTCAACAAGATGCGCCGCGCTCAGGCCCGCCTCGAAGCCGCCCGCCATACCGGCCACAAGCCCTGAACACCGCTCACCCGTCGAGCGTCGAACGCACTTTCGACAGTAGCTCCTCAAAGGTGAACGGCTTCGCTACAAATTGAACATCCTCTTCCAGCACCCCATGGTGCACGATCGTGTTCTCTGTGTAGCCAGACATGTACACCACTTTCATCCCCGGACGCTCCAATCGCAGCTTCTGCGACAACTCATGCCCGCTCATCTCCGGGAGAACCACATCGGTCAGCAGCAGATCCACATGTCCCTGCTCGCGGCTGGTTTGTTCCAGCGCTTCCATTGGACTTGCCGCCACCAGGACGTTGTAGCCGTTGTCGCTGAGCAGCGCACAGATCAGGTCGCGTACACCCCGCTCATCCTCGACCACCAGTACCGTTTCACTCCCCCTCAGCTTGTTCGAAACATCGCCCGCCATGGCTTCGGCGTCCCCCTTTCGCTGAATTTTCGGCAGGTACACCTTGAATGTGGTCCCTTTCCCTAGCTCGCTGTAAACCCAGATGTCCCCGCCGTTCTGCTTCACAATTCCGTATACTGTCGCCAAACCCAGACCCGATCCCCGGTCCGCAGGCTTCGTGGTGAAAAACGGCTCAAAAATGTGCTCCTGGACCGACCGGTCCATTCCCAATCCGTTGTCCGTCACCGCCAACATCGCAAACCGGCCGGGGACCACGCCAACGTGTGTTTTCGCGTAGTCTTCGCCCAGCCGGACATTCGCCGTTTCCACCGTGACCCTCCCCCCACGGGGCAGCGCGTCCCTCGAGTTGATCAGCAGATTCAGCACTATCTGATCCAGTTGCGATGGGTCGATTCGAACCCGGCCCGCATTGTCAGACAGCCGGTAGACCAGATCGATGTTCTCCCCCATCAGCCTCCTGATCATCTGCTCCGACTCCCGCACGGCCTTGTTCAGATCCACGATCTTCGGCTGAACAATCTGCCTCCTGCTGAAAGCCAGCAGTTGCTTCGTCATCGCCGACGCACGCTCTGCCGCCTTCATGATCTCCTCGGCATACCCGCGCAGCGGGTCCATCGTCGACAGCCGGTCCAGCAGAAACCGGTCAAACCCCGTGATGATCGTCAGCAAGTTGTTGAAATCATGTGCGATTGGCCGGCTGGCTGGGGGAATCGCACATGATTTCAACAACTT
>DNFG01000067.1:509-9100 GCA_003487005.1 Bryobacterales bacterium | reverse complement strand
GCCCAGTTCGGGCAACTTCTTTGGACCGAACAGAAGGAGAGCAAGCACGAAAATGACGACGGTTTCTTGCCAGCCCAATGGACCCATTGTGTGCCTCTCCTAGTCTCCACCGTATCATAGCGGACCCGGCCGCCTCTGCTCAACGCCCCCTCCACCCCGATCCTGCTTGACTTTCAAGCCCGCACTGACTTACTGTAGCGGTTTCCCCGCTCCCCCGCCGGGCGGCGCTTGACACTTCGCATGGATACCCCGGGCATGCCTGATCTCGTCATCGTCGACGAGTCCCTTGAATCTACTCTCGATAGCGTGGATCAGGCCGAAGTTCGCGTCACCCAGGCCGCTGAATCCATGGGCTTCCCCGAGGAAGACACCTTCCGCTTCGGTTACGCCGTGCGTGAAGCCATGGTCAATGCCGTCGTTCACGGCAATCGCTACAGCGCCAATAAACACGTCCGTCTCCTCGTCATTCGTCAGGGCCCCGCGCTCGAAGTGCGCATCGCCGATCAGGGTGATGGCTTCCGTCCCGACCAACAGTGCGACCCCCTTGCCGAGGAAAACCTGCTCAACCAGTCCGGTCGCGGTCTGACCCTGATCAGAGCCTTCACCGACGAATTCCAGGTCGGTCCCACCGAACCGCGCGGTACTCTCGCCCGGCTCGTCAAAAGGCTCCCGCCCGCCGGCTCATCCGATACATCCGCCCCAGTTGGCGGCGAATTCCCAGGAGGTTCATTGTGAGCGTTAAACTGAATACCCGTCAGATCGGGGACGTAACCGTCATCGACGCCGCCGGCCGGATCACCCTCGGCGAAGGCTCCACCGCCTTCCGCGAGGCCATCAAGGATCTCGTCGCCAAAGGCCAGAAAAAGATCCTTCTCAACCTTGCCGAGATCAGCTATATCGATAGCTCCGGTATCGGTGAGATGGTCTCCGGCTTCACCAGCGTCTCCAACGCCGGCGGCCAACTCAAACTCCTCAACCTGACCAAGCGGGTCCAGGACCTGCTCCAGATCACCAAGCTCTACACCGTCTTCGAAGTCTTCGACGACGAGGCCGTCGCATTGTCCAGCTTCCAGGGCTGAGACGGCGCCCAGGCTCACGCCCGCCACCCTCATGTCCAACGCCCGTCCGCTCACCCTCTTGCTCGGTGACGAATTTGCGTTGTCTCGCGATGCGCTGGCGTGTGTCTGCGAACACGGCGGTCCCTTTCAGACGGCCCAGGCTGCGGATGGCGACGCGGTCTGGGCCTTCCTGCGTACTTCCCCCCCGGACCTCGCCCTCCTCGACCTCGCCCTGCCAGGCCTTCACCCCCTCGAAATCGCCAGCCGCCTGGAAGACAGCCGCCTCCCCACCCGGCTCGGAATCCTCACCCAGCGTCACGACCGCAAAACCCTCCTCGAGATCCTCCGCGCCCAGGCCCGCGGCCTCTTCCTGAAATCCGATCCCGCCTCCGCTCTCCTCGATGGCCTCCTCAGAATGGCCTCCGGTTCCATCTTCCTCTCCCCGGGCATCGACCCCCAATCCCTCTTCCAATCCGAAGGCGCCCGCTCCCTCATCAAACCCCTCGATACGCTCAGCGCCCGCGAACACCAGGTCTTCTCCCTCCTCGTTCAGGGCATTCGCGCCAAGGAAATCGCCGCTCGCCTCAACCTCAGTCCGAAAACCGTCGATACCTACCGCGCCAGCCTCATGCGCAAACTCGACATCCATGACGTCGCCGGCCTCGTCAAGTTCGCCATCCATCACCGTCTCACCGACTGATCCCCCTCGCGGCCTCCCGCTCCGCCCATGATAAGATTGGAAGTTTGGACTGGAGTATCCCGTGGACCGCCTGACCCGTCAAGACCTCAAAAGCGACAAGTTCGTTCAGGAAGTCGCCCATACCGTTGGCTTTCTTGAACAGCACAAAGCCGCTGTCATCCGCTACGCCGTGCTCGCCCTCGTGCTCATCGTCGCTGGCGTCGGCATCTACTACTTCCTCGATAGCCGCCGCGCCACTCGTCAGGCTGACCTCGCCAGGGCCATGAAGACCTACAACGCCCTCGTCACCCCCACCGGCGATGGCCGTTCCCTCACCTTCCCCACCCAGGAAGCCCGCCAGGAAGCCATCAAAAAGGAAATGGGCGAAGTCCTCTCCAAGCACTCCGGCTCCGAGGAAGCCGCCATCGCCTCCTATCTCCTCGGCGTCAACGCTGCCGACCAGGGTGACCTCGACGAGGCGGTCAAACGTCTCCAGGCCGCCGCCAAGGACGGTGGATCCGACTACGCCCCTCTCGCCCGCCTCGCCCTCGCTGACGTTTACTCCGCCCAGGGCAAGACCGCCGATGCCGAGAAAGAACTTCGCGCCATCATCGCCAATCCCTCTCCACTCGCCAGCAAGGAACTCGCCACGCTCACCCTCGCCCGTATCCTCGCCAAGTCCAATCCCGACGAGGCCCGCAAACTCCTTGAGCCCCTCCGCTCGGAGACTGGCGCCGCTTCCCGCGCCGCCATCTCCCTGCTCGCCGAAATCAATCAACCCCAGTGACCCTCGCGCGGCTCCGTTTCCCTGCCTCTCAATCGCGGGGCCGCTGCTTCCCCGAACCGCAACACTCTTACCGCAACGAATTCCAGCGTGATCGCGACCGCATCGTCCACGCCCACGCCTTCCGCCGCCTTGAAGATAAGACCCAGGTCTTCAGCGAACGCTACTCCGATCACTTCCGTAATCGCCTCACCCACACCATCGAAGTCGCCCAGATCGCCCGCACCGTCGCCTCGTCCCTCGGCCTCGATGAAGACCTGACCGAAGCCCTGGCCCTTGCTCACGACATCGGCCACCCCCCCTTCGCGCACGCCGGTGAAGAGGCCCTTGACCTCCAGATGCAACGCTTCGGCGAGCGCTTCAATCACAACCTCCACGCCCTTCACATCGTCGACTGGTTTGAACGCCGCTACGCCCGCTTCCCCGGCTTAAACCTTACGTTCGAAGTCCGCGAAGGCATCGTCAAACACTCACGCGACCTCACCCCAGGCGAATCCTCCGAACTCGACCAGTTCCTCCCCTCCCTCCGCCCCCCGCTCGAAGCCCAACTCATCGACCTCGCCGACGAAATCGCCTACAATACCGCCGACCTCGATGATGGGTTCTCCGCTGGCCTCTTCTCCCTCGACGATATCGCCGAAGCGGTCCCCGGCTACGGCCCACTCCTCGACGAAATCCGCGCCCAATTCCCCAACGCACCCCCATCTGTCCAGTTCCAGGAGATCCTCCGCCGCCTCATCGACCTCCTCGTTTCGGCCCTCATCGAAGGCACTACCGCCGCTGCCCAGGCCGTCTCCCTCGATTCCCCAGAGGCCGTCCGCCGCCACCCCGAGCGCCTCGCCCGTCTCGCCGAACCTGCCTCCCTGACCAATCGCGCCATGAAGCGATTCCTCTACCAAAACGTCTACACCATCCCCGCCCTCGAACTCGAGCGGCGTCTCGCCTCCGACGGCATCGAGCGCATGTTCGACTTCTTCCTCAAAAACCCGGCCGAACTCCCCCCCTCCCAGCGAGAACGAATGCATGGGGACCCACCTCACCGCGTCGTCTGCGCCTATATCGCCGGTATGACCGACGGCTACTTTCGCCGCACCCTCAAAAAAATCTTTCCCTCCCCGTCAACCTGAACCCCCAATTCCCGTTCTTCCCGGCAGGAGGACCTTTTCATGAAACACTTTCTGCTCCCGGCCATCGCCGCCGCCGTGCTGGCTCTCGCCACCCCCGCTGCCGCCGATGCCGCCAACCTCGTTAAACGCCAGGTCCGCCAGCAGGCCCGCATCGCTCACGGCGTCAACCAGGGCGACCTCTCGCGCGGCGAAGCCGTCCGCCTCCAGAAGTCCCAGAATCGCATTCACCGCTCCATCCGCCGCGACCGCGCCGATGGCGATGGCCTCAGCGCCGCCGAACGGGCCAAGGCCAACGCCCGCCTCAACCGGCAAAGCCGCCGCATCCACACAGCCCGCAACAATTAGCGTCGTGGACCCAGGCCCGGGCCCCAAAGAAGACGAGGCGCCCGGGCCTACTCCTCTCCCTGGGTCACGACGTTCGTTACTTCTGCCCGCCTCACCCCGTACATCTTTTCCAGCGTTCGGACCATCTCCTTCGTCACCCGTTCCTCCGTCTCGCCGTCCGCCAGATCGACTTCCACCTTCAAGTACACGTCAATGCTCTTCATCTCCCGGATGATACGATATCCCTTTCGGCCTCCGCTCATGACGCCCAAACCCCTCTGCCCCATTTGTGAAGCCCGCGCTCCCAGACGCTTCTGCCCCGCCCACCGCGACGACATCTGTGCCCCCTGCTGCGGCGCCGGACGCGAAGAAACCATCGACTGCCCCTTCGACTGCGAATTCCTCCGCGAGGCCCGGCTCCACGAAAAACTCCCGACCGTCGATCCGGCCGCCATCCCCCACCCCGAAATCGAACTCACTGAAGCTTTCATGAACCGCAACCAGGAACTGGCGATCGTCGCCGGCCGCCTTCTCCTGGTCTCGGCCATGAACGTCCAGGGCGCGGTGGATCCCGATCTCCGGGACGCCCTCGACGCCCTCGTTCGCACTTTCAAGAGTGCCGTCAACGGTCTCATCTACGAAACCCGCCCGCCCAACATGATCGCCGCTGCCGTGCAGGACCGCTTCCAGCAGGAACTCGCTCAATTCCGCCAGATGGTCGCCGAGCGCCAGAACGGCATCACCATCCCCGACAAAGACCTCCTCGGCGTCCTCGCCTTCTGGCAGCGGATGGAACTGCAACGCTCCAACGGCCGCCGCAAAGGCCGCGCGTTCATCGAATCCCTCTTCTCCCTCATGCCGCCCCCGGAAGCAGCCGAACCCGGTGCCCCCGGCCTCGTCGCCAACTCCTGACATCTCCGGCCCTCCTACCCCCAAAGCCCTACAAGGCATATTCGGTGCCTGGAACCCAATGCACCTGAATCCAACAACGGCTGGCACCCAATAGCTTCCACCTATTTTCAATTACTTGCGGCGATTACCCTCGCCCCCCGCCCAGGCAGCACCTCAAACCGCCAGTTCGCCCCTTCACCCGCCAATCCCCTCCCAGCACAGAAACTGCTGCCCTATCAATGGTTTACAGCCAAAAACACGCCCAAGCCGCCTCCGGCCAATTGGGTGCCAGCCGTTGTTTCTATTTGGAGCGTTGGGTTCCAGGCACCAGACTCGCCCAAACTCGCCAAATCTGGCACCAAAACCTCAGCCCGATCACTCAAATGGGCAGTGTCAGACACCGCCCATTTGGGTGTAGCCAGCCTTGAACGGATCATACCGGGCTGTCCAAACCGCGGGAGAGGATGCCGCGCTAGAACCGGAAGCCCGCCGTAATCACTGGCGCCAACCCCAGCGCCACCCCCGGCGCCCACACGTACGCCCGCAACCCCGGCCGGATGAACCCCCGCGACCCAACATCAATCGCCATCCCAACGCCAAAGTGCGCTGCCACGAACGACTTCGAATCACTCGCGATCGAAAAACGGTCCCCTGTGTAATCCCGCTTCCGGACGCCCGCCCCTGCTCCCAGGCTCGTCCACACCCGGACCCGGTTCCACGGCCTCGGTTCCGTATGCAGCGCCAAACCCAAAAAATTGTGCCTCTGCCGGAATCCGAAATCCCCCGACCGCCGGAACTGCGTGTACTCGAACAGCAGTGAACGCGTCTCCCCCAAACGCACACCCACATGTCCCCCCATCAGGGGGCGCTTTCCCGAATTCTCATCCTCCAGAAATCCGCCATACCCCAAATGTCCGCCGGCCTCGAAACGGTCCTGCCCCGCCGCCGCCACACAAAGGCAGCAGATCACCAGTCCAACCCGAACAATCTTCATCTCTCCACTATCGCAGACGCTTCAGGAATTTCCCCGTATCGGCCAGCACGTACGCCGATCCCGTGGACTGCGCGATCGACGGTCCCCACACCACACGCCATGCCGGCGCCAATTGCGACTGCGACGTCGCCTCGAGTTGGAAGTACAGCGGCGAATCCGGATTCTTGTCCGCCATCTCCTTGATCTGCTTGTCCGACAGTGCCGCTTCGAGCGCCGCGGGCGAGTCGGTATTGACCGCCTGAATGTAAAACGGCGTCTGCTGCGCCCGCTTCACGAAGGCCTGATCCGGCTCATTCGACACCCCGCTCCGCAGACCCTGCGAATCGATCACGCTGAATGCGAAAGTCTTGATCCGCCCCTTCGACGGCGACACAAAACTCGCCCGCCAGGCCGGAAACAGCCCGCCCTTGCCTCGCAAGGCGTCCAGATCGATGCTTTCCATCGTGTAAATCTGCACGTCCGGTGACCATTGCCGCGCCGCCTGGAACATCTTGTAAATGGCCGACTGTCCTCCCACCAGTTCCGGAGGCGCCGGGGCCTCCTTCTGCTTCTTCGCGGCTGGAGTGGTCGAGGAACAACCACCCAGCACGAGACCCGCGGCCAGGATAACGGAGAAAAGGGTGTGCTTCATAGTTAGGCTCCTGTCCCTCCCATCTTAACCTCCGATCCCGTGCTGTTTCACGATTCTTGTGTCATAATCCACTTAATCTGAGCGGTGTCGAATCCGAAGAGGGGAGATTCCTCATGCGATTGCACAGCCTGTCCGTCCTGCTTTCCGCCAGCGTTCTCACCTTGGCGCTCATTCTGCCAGCCGCCCTGTCCGCACAAGGGTCGGCGCCCGCCCCGCCTTCCACCGGCGGTGGCGCAACCCCGCCTCCCAGCACCGGCCCCACCCCAGGCACCGGTACCAGCCCCGGCCGCCAGCAGACCCCCCAATCCACCTTCCCCTCCCCCGGCCAGGGTGACCGGTTGCCCAGCATGGACATGGTCCGCCCTATCTTCCTCTCAGGCAAGGTCCTTACCAACGAAGGCGGCCCCCCATCCGAATCCGCCACGATCGAACTCGTCTGCAACGGAATCCCCAGGCCCATGGCTTACACCAACTCCAAGGGCAACTTCTCCTTCCAGTTGGGCGGCGGCAACAACATGGTCATGCCCGATGCCTCCGTCAGCAACTCAGGCATGGACCCCTTCGGCGGCATGGGCGGCCTTGGCGGCAATCCCGCCATCAATAACAATCGAATGGGGGTCTCCGAACGCGACCTCGTCGGATGTGAACTCCGCGCCGCCCTCCCCGGCTTCCGCTCCGAGTCCATCCAACTCGCCGGCCGCCGCCTGCTCGATAACCCGGATGTCGGCACCCTCCTCATCCAGCGCCTCGGCAAGGTCGAAGGTTACACCACCTCCATGACCACCGCCAATGCCCCCAAGAACGCCAAGAAAGCCTTCGAAAAGGGTCTCAAAGAGGCCAAAAAGAACAAACTCGCCGCCGCTGAAACCGAAATCCGCAAAGCCGTCGCCGAATACCCCCTCTACGCCGACGCCTGGTACGAACTCGGCCGTATCCAGGAGGCCCAGAATAAACGCGACGACGCCCATGCCTCCTTCCTCAAGGCTCTCGAAGCCGACGCCCGCTTCGTCAAACCTTACCTCCACCTCATGCAGCACGACCTCGCCGCCAATAACTGGGAACAACTCGAAAAGACCACCGGCACCCTCCTCAAGCTCAACCCCTACAATTACCCTCAGGCTTGGTATTACAACAGCGTCGCCCTGCTCCAACTCCAGAAGTTCGAAGACGCCGAACAGAGCGCCCGCCAGGCCCTCAAAACTGATGAACTCGGCCAGATTCCCAAGATCCGCCACGTCCTCGGCATCATCCTCGCCCAGCAGAATGAGTTGCCCGAAGCGCTCGTCCACATGAAGGGCTACCTCGAAAAAGCCCCGAACGCCAACGACGCCGGTCAGGTCCGTAACCAGATGATGGAAATCGAACGTTTCCTCGGCCGGCAAGCCGCTACACCTGCCTCCGCCCCGCCGCCGCAGGAATAGATCGCAGATAGTCCCCCAGGCGCCGTGTTCCATAAACCGGCGCCACCAGATCCACTTCGCTCGCCGCCGCGCCAAACCTCGCCAGTGCGCCCATCCGTGGATGGACCCAGCCCAGCGCCGCCGACCCCGCCGCCGCCACCCATCCGGGCGTCCGCCACACCCGCGGCACCCGACCCAACGCCTCGAACGGCAGCTCCGCCAAACGCTCCCGCGTGAACACCTCCGGCCCGCCGATCACCATCTGGCGCTCCTCGTTCCCCATTGCCTCCACGCACGCCTGCGCCACGTCCCCTTCATGGATCGGATTCGTCCGGAAATGACCCGCCCCGATCACCACCCCAATCCCTCGCCGGGCGAGCGGCGCCAGCGCCGCGAACGTCCGGAAAAACCCCGTTGGCCGCACCACGCAGTGCGATACCCCGGCCGCCTCCACCGCCCGTACGAACCGCTCGTGCGCACGCACATATTCGCACGCCCGGACCTTCAACGCCCCCGCCAGCGAAACCACCACCAGCCGGCCCACCCCCGCCCGTCGAGCCTCCGCCAACAACCCAAGATGTCCCAGATAATCAATCTCCTGGAAACCCGTTCGCTCGCGCCATCCCCCCAGCTTCATCGATGCCCCCGAACAGACGATCAGCGCGTCCACGCCATCGCAAACAACCCAAGATGTCCCAGATAA
>DNFG01000067.1:0-231 GCA_003487005.1 Bryobacterales bacterium | reverse complement strand
CAGCGCGTCCACGCCATCGCAAACCCCGGCCACCGTTCCCGGCCGCAGCAGATCGATCACCCGCGTCTCCGCCACCCCCAGCCTTGAAAGTCGCTCCGCGCTCCGCCCCAGCGCGCGGACCCGCCGCCTCTGTCCGGCCAGCAGATCCACCACCTCCCGGCCGAGAGCGCCCGTGGCGCCCGCGACGGCAACCGTCATGACCGCGAGATCTTTCGCGCCTTGAAGTAGCTC
>DNFG01000383.1:514-15949 GCA_003487005.1 Bryobacterales bacterium | reverse complement strand
ATGTACAACGGGCTTGGGGTGCAGAAACAACTGGCGAACCTGCCGTTGAACGGGCGGGACCTGTTCGATCTGGCGGCGCAACAGCCGGGCATTGCCATCGCGAACAACAACGAGGGAGCGATGTACAACGGGCTTGGGGTGCAGCCGGCGGTAAACGGAAACCGGCCGAACCAGAACGCATTCCGGCTGGACGGGCTGTATTTGAACGATGCCTCCGGGTCGGCGCCGGCGAGCGCGGGGGGGCGGCTGTTAGGGGTAGAGAGCATCGAGGAGTTGCGGCTGATCGCGAACCCGTTCAGCGCGGAGTACGGACGCGCGGCGAGCGGGGTGTTCACGGCGGTTTCGCGCGCCGGGGGCAACGAATGGCACGGGAGTTTGTATCATTTTCTGCGGAATGACGCGCTGGATGCGCGGAATTATTTCGATGTGCCTGGGGAGAAGCAGCCGTCGCTGCGGCGCAATCAGGCGGGGGGATTGCTAAGCGGGCCTCTACGGGCGAACCGGGCGTTCTTTCTGGTGAATTACGAGGATTTGCGGGAGTCGCGAGGAAGGACGCAGCGGGCGACGACGATCACGGCCGCGGCGCGGGAGGGGCGGCTGCCGAACCGGCAGGTTCAGGTGAATCCGCTGGTCCGGCCGTTTCTTGATCTGTATCCGCTGCCGAATGGGGCTGATTTCGGCGACGGCACGGGAGAGTTTGTATCGACGGCGGCTACGAGAGCGGATGACCATTTCTTCGCGACCCGCGGTGATTTCTTGCTGAATGACGGACTGCGGACCTCGGTGCGATACTCGTCAAATCAGGCTTCGACGGCGGCGCCCGACACGTTCCTGTTCTGGAATTTCGCTTCGGATTCGCATTTTCATTTTCTGCACAGCGAGACGACCTTTGTGCAGTCGGCCGCGACATTGCACGCCTTCCGGTTCGGCTATTCGCGGGTCCGGAACGCCGAGGATGCGACGCCGCCGGCGCTGGCCGAGGGGGTGACGTTCGTGCGCGGGAGGCCGCTGGGCACGATCGAGGTCACCGGACTGAGCGACCTGACCACGGCGGCCGTGAGCGCACTGCCCCGCAAGCATCTGCTGCAGAACGGCCAGTTCAATTACGATCTGACCCACACGCGAGGCGGCCACACATTCCGCGCGGGGGCGGGTTACGACCGGCTGAGTTTCCGGCAGTTGGGGGACTTCCGGGCCAGCGGCCGCTACCGGTTCACGTCGCTCCAATCGCTTCTGGAGGGCGTGTCGCGCGGGGCCGATCTGATGACGCCCGACTCCGACACGAGCCGGCTGTGGAGGCAGAACCAGTATTTCTTCTTCGCGCAGGACGAGTGGCGCGCCCGGCCCGGGCTGAGTCTGACGCTCGGCGTGCGCTACGAGGGCTACACGCCGCCAAGCGAGGCGGATGGAAAGATCGCGACTTTGCGCGACCCGTTGCGGGATACAGGCCTGACGATCGGGGGCCCGTTGTTCGCGAATCCGTCGAAGGCGAACTTCGCGCCGAGGGCGGCATTGGCGTGGGACGTTTTTGGCTCGGGCCGGACGGTAGTCCGGGCGGGCGCGGGGATGTTCTTCGACCTCCTGACTTCGCGCGAGGTGACGATCGCGGGCATGCGCGTGCCGCCGTTCTTTAACCGCGCCTTCATCGACAACCCTTCGTTCCCCGACATGCTGGCCGCGCTGGCGAACGCGCGTGTCGACAACTCGATGGATGGACTCGCCTACCATTTGCAACAGCCTTACGTCATGCAGTACCGGTTCGCGGTGGAGCAGGATCTGGGGAAGCGGACGTCGCTCGAGGTTGGGTATTCGGGGTCGCGCGGGGCGCATCTGATCGGGCAGTTTGGCGATGTCAATGTCGCGCAGGCGCAGATGGTGGACGGGCGGCTGTTCTTCCCGGCCACTGCGCCGCTGCGCAATCCGTCGCTGGGACGAATCGGCCTGCGGAGTTCGGATTTCAACTCGTTCTATCACGCTCTCACGTTGCGATTGCAGCGGCGCCTGTCGCAGGGAGTGCAATTCCAGACGAGCTACACGTGGGCCAAGGCGATCGACGAGAGTTCGAGTTCCACGCAGACCGATTTCGACAACAGCGACCGGATGCCGCAGCCGTACAACATCCGCGAGCAGAGAGGCCGCGCCGATTTTGACGTCCGGCACACCCTGAACGCCAATGCGGTTTGGACGCTGCCTTCGCCGCGCGCGGGGTGGTCACGGCATCTGGCGGGAGGCTGGGAGGTGCTGGGCCTCGTTCAGATGCAGACGGGTTTTCCATTCAACCCGCGGGTGGGCTTCGACCGGGCGCGGATGCGCTCGGGTTTCGGCGATCTGGACCAGCGGCCGAATCTGGCGGCTGCGGGACCGCCCGTGATATTGGGTGACCCCGGGCGGTATTTCGATCCGCTGGCCTTCGCGCTGCCGGAGGCGGGGTTCCTGGGGAACCTCGGCCGCAATACGCTGACCGGGCCGGGGCTGTTTTCGCTGAATGCAGCGCTGCACAAGGCCTTGTGGCGGTCGGAGCGGCAAGAGATCCGGTTCCGGTTCGAAACCTTCAACCTGACCAACCGCCCGAACTTCGACGGGCCGTGGGAACTGCGCCTGTTTACCAGTTCCGGCGGACGAGTGGGGTCGGCGGGGCGGATCATCAGCACGAGCACACCTTCGCGGCAGATCCAGGTTGCGGTGCGCTGGGTGTTCTGAGCAGCCGCGGCGCCCGCTGATCCGACACGGATCAAACCGGGCGCTGTAAGATGCTCCCATGAGCAAGGACCCCAATTCGTGCTGCCCCGATCCTGGTGACGGCTGCGGCACCGAAACTCCGCTGGATCGCCGCGGGTTTTTCCGGCTCGCGTCGCTGGCCCCCGTGGTGGCGGGCGCGCGTTTCCACGCGCTGCCGGCCTCTGCTTTCGCACAAGCGACGGTGGGCGGGACGCCGGACTGGCCCGTGCTGCGCAAGTACACGGGGCCGCAACTGGAGAGGATCGCGATGCCGGTGGGCGGCGTGGGGACGGGGAGCGTGAGCCTGTCCGGGTCCGGGGCGCTCCGCGACTGGGAGGTCGTCAACAGGCCTGCCAAGGGATTCACGCCAGTGCGCGGAGGCGCCGCGCCGTTCTTCGCGCTCTGGTTCGACGACGGCGAGAGGCAGGGGGCGCGGGTCCTCGAGGGTCCGCTGCCGGCCGGCGCCTATGAAGGCAGTCATGGAAGCAGGAACCCGACGCACGGACTGCCCCGCTTCCCTGATTGCGAATTCGGCGCCGCCTGGCCCCTGGCGCAGGTTCGTCTGAGCGACCCGGCGGTGCCCGTGCAGGTGGAACTGCGCGCGTTCAGCCCCTTCATCCCGGCCGACTCCGAGTCGAGCGGATTTCCGGTGGCGATCCTCACCTACCGGCTGACGAATCCGGGAAGCCGGCCGGTGCGCGCCTCCATCTGCGGGACGCTGCCGAACTTCGTCGGCATGGACGGGTGGGAGGCCGAACGGGATTGGAAGGGCGACTGGCAACCCCGGGGCGCGCGGCAGAACCGGAACGTGTTCCGGACATCGCCGGGGCTGTCGGGACTCTTCATGGATTCCGCCGGGGTGGACCCGCGGGCGGAGCAGTGGGGGAGCCTCGCGCTCGCCGTGCTTTCGGATCAGGGCGTCACCCACCGGGTCTGCTGGACGGATCCACAGTGGGGTGGCGCACTGCTCGACTTCTGGGATGACTTCAGCGCCGATGGACGGCTCGAGGCCCGCCCGGTCACGGGCGAACCTGCTCCCGCTGGTTCGCTCGCCGCGGGCATTGAGGTTGGCCCTGGCGAGACCCGGGAAGTCACCTTCCTGGTGGCATGGCACTTCCCGAACCGCTATGCGTGGAACACGCCGGAGGCCAAGCGGACAGCCGCCGATCTGGTCGGAAATTACTATACGACGCGCTTCGAGGACGCGTGGAACGCGGTGACGACGATCGCTTCACGACTGCCCGAACTCCGAAGGCGCACCGTCGGGTTCGTCCGCGATTTTTGTTCTTCCAGCCTGCCGGAGGTGGTGAAGGAAGCGGCGCTGTTCAACGTGAGCACGTTCGCCACGCAGACCTGCTTCCGGACACCCGACGGCAAGCTCTTCGGCTGGGAGGGGACCGGGGATCAGAAGGGGTGCTGCCACGGCTCCTGCACCCATGTCTGGAACTACGAACAGGCCACCGCGCACCTGTTCGGGGACCTTTCGTGGAGCATGCGCGAGGTGGAGTTCGTCCATTCGACCAGCGGACAGGGCCTGATGAGCTTCCGCGTCAACCTGCCGCTCGAACGGGCGAACAGCTACGGCAAGGCGGCGGCGGACGGGCAGATGGGCTGCATCATGAAGGTCTACCGGGACTGGCGTCTGCAAGGCAATGATCAGGCGTTGAAGGAGTTGTGGCCGGGTGTCCGGCGGGCGCTCGAATTCTGCTGGATTCCCGGCGGCTGGGACGCCGACCGCGACGGTGTGATGGAGGGCGCGCAGCACAACACGATGGACGTCGAGTATTACGGGCCGAATCCCCAGATGGGGTTCTGGTATCTCGGCGCGCTTCGCGCGGCAGAGAAGATGGCGGCGCATCTGGGCGACCGCGAGTTCGAAACCACCTGCCGGGATCTGGCCACCCGCGGCAGCCGCTGGATGGATCAACACCTGTTCAACGGCGAATACTACATCCACGAAGTTCGGCCGCCGGGCGATGCTTCCAAGGTCGCGCCGAGCCTGCTGGTCGGCATGGGCTCGAAGGATCTGTCCAATCCCGACTTCCAACTGGCCACCGGATGCCTGGTGGATCAACTCGTGGGCCAGTTCATGGCCCATGTTTGTGGTCTGGGTCACCTCGGTGACGCCGCGCACATCCAGACGACCCTCCGCAGCATTCTCAAGTACAACTACCGCGAAACGCTGGCGGACCACTTCAACGCCATGCGCGGGTATGCCCTCGAAAACGAGAGCGCGCTGCTGATGGCCGCGTATCCTAAAGACCGGCCGGCCAAGCCTTTCCCCTATTTCAGCGAAGTGATGACCGGGTTTGAATACACCGCCGCTGTCGGGATGATCCAGGAGGGACTCCTGGACGAGGGACTGACCTGTATCCGGAATATCCGTGCGCGCTACGATGGATCCCGCCGCAATCCCTTCGACGAAGCCGAATGCGGCCACCACTATGCACGGGCCATGGCGAGTTGGGCGGCAGTGCTGGCCCTGACCGGTTTCGACTACAGCGCCCCGGACCAGACACTCCGGCTGGTTGGCACTGCCGGCAGACACTTCTGGTCAACTGGTTCGGCGTTTGGGGTGTGCGATGCCGGATCGAGCGGGGCTGAAATTTCGCTGCGGCTGACGGTCCGGGAGGGCGAGATCACTCTGGCCCGGGTCCTGTTGCCCGGGTATCGCCCGGTCACACTCCCCGCCCCACGCCGCCTGGGCGCGGGCAACAGCCTGACCCTCACAGCCCAGCGGGCGTGATGGTGACGGGTCATCGGAACTGTGAATGGAAAGCCAGTGAGGCGCAAGTGGTGGCCAGGGACGGACTTGAACCGCCGACGCCGGCCTTTTCAGGGCCGCGCTCTACCAACTGAGCTACCTGGCCATCAGCGCACTCACGAGTATACCAGATCCCTTACGCCGGACGCAGTGATTCCAGTTCCTTCAGTGTTGCCTGCTGCACGTCCGCGTGCAGCGAATTGCCGTGCGCGTCCATGGTCACGATTGCCATGAAATCGTGGACCCGCAGCTTCCACATCGCTTCCGGAATCCCGAATTCCAGCAGGTGCACATCCAGCACTTCCTTGATCGTCCGCGCATAGAACTGCGCCGCGCCACCCACGCCATTCAGGTACACCGCCCCGACTTCCTGCAGAGCCGCCAGAGTCTTCGGACCCATGCCCCCCTTGCCGATGATCGCCTTCACTCCGTAGTTGCGCAGTACGTCCGCCTGGTAGGGTTCCTCGCGAATCGAGGTCGTCGGACCCGCCGCCTTCACGGTCCACTTCTCGCCTTCCTTCAGCATGACCGGGCCGCAATGATAGAGAATCGACCCGTTCAGATCCACCGGCGGCGGGTTCTTCATCAGATGAGCGTGCACCGCGTCCCTTCCCGTGTACATTTCGCCCCGGATCAGCACCACATCGCCCACCTTGAGCGACCGCATCTGCTCCGCGGTCAGCGGCGCTTCCAGCACCACCTCCCGTCCGGTCAGCGGGAAGCCCGTCTCTTCGAGCATCCGCTGCACCGGTTGGTCCGGATCGCGGTACAGCCACTTCGTGATTGCGCCCGTTTCCACGTCCAGCAGCACACCCAACCGCCGGAACGCCCAGCAATCGTACGCCACGCTCACGAAGAAACTCGCCGGAAGCCGGTTCGCCGCCGTCACCTTGCACCCGATCAGCGAAGCCTTCCCGCCAAAGCCCATCGCGCCCACGCCCAGGCGGTTGGCCTCCTCCATCACTTCCGCTTCGAGCCGCGCCAGTTCGGGGTTCGGGTTCGTGTCGTCCAGCGTCCGGAACAACTGCATCTTCGCCAGCATATAGCCGTGCGCGCGATCTGAACCGATGCACACACCCAGCGCGCCGGGCGCGCAACCCTGCCCCTGCGCCTGCCAGACCGCGTGCAACAGGCACTTCTTGACGCCCGCCAGGTCGCGGTTCGCCTTGCCTTGGCCCTCGAGCGTGCACGGCAGCGAATACTGAATGTTCTTGTTCTCGCAGCCGCCGCCTTTCAGCACGAGCTTCACTTCGATCTCGCCGCGCTCCCATTGCTCGAAGTGGATGACCGGCGTCTCCACGCCCAGGTTATCGCCTGAGTTCTTCCCGGTGAGCGAATCCACCGAATTCGGCCGCAGCTTGCCGCGCCTTGTCGCTTCGGCCACCGCCTCGCGGATCGCTCGCCCGAGTTCAATCTGGTTGACGCCCACGGGCGTGTGCACGATGAACGTCGGCATGCCCGTATCCTGACAGATCGCGCCTTCATCCTCGTGCGCCATGTCAATGTTGGTTGCCATTACCGAAAGAGCCTGGTGGGACTGCGTCCCCGGCGTCTCCACGGCCAGCGAGGTCCCCATCGCCGCACGCACATCCGGCGGCAGGTTGGTTGACGTCTGCGTGATCAGTTCCAACAACGAGGCTGCGAGAAATTCCATGAGTATTGGCTCCTAAACTTCTATGGTAACTTCAGCCGGACGAACGCCGGGTCCCCAGGGCGTGCGAGGGGCGTTGGGCTTGCGAACTCTACGTACACTTTGCCCTCCTCGACGGCCCGCACTGCCGCCGGCAAACCGTCGCCCGGCAGGTCCGCCAGATCCACCAGCGCTTCCATGCCCACCTTCACCCGCTTCAGCACCGGCGGCTCCGGTTCCAGCACGACCTCCATCGCCGTCAGGTCCACCGCGATGTCGAACAGGATGTCCACTTCCTTCTTGACCTCCGCCCCGGCCGACTTGCGGATCGCCACCACCACGCCGTCCACCGGCGACACCACCTGCTCCGCCGCCAGTTCCAGCCGCGCCAGTTCCAGTTTCTCTTCCTCTTCCGCCAGTGTCTTGCGCGCCGCCTCGATGTCTCGCGAGGCCTGCTGAATCCGCTCCTGAATCGCGCGCGTCAGCGCCGTCAGAGTCTCCGACTCGACCTGCGTGGACTCGAACACCTTCTGCGTCGCATCGTGCGTGTTCTTCGCCGTCGCCCCTTCGCGCAGCAGAATGCGCTGTCTTTGGTACTCGCGTTCGGCCCGTGCGTATTCCGACCGCGCCCGCGCTGCATCAGCCGAAGCCCGCGACTCCTCGAGCCGCGCGGCCAGCAACGTGCTCTCCAGTGCGCCCACCCGCGCCTGTGCCCGCTCCAACTCCAATGTCGCGTTCCGTTCGTTCTGCTCCAGCAAATCGTTCGCAATCCGCCCCAGAATCTGGCTCTCGAACACCTCCTCGCCCACCGTCACCGGCACTTCCTCCATCACCCCATCCAGCGGCGCGATCACCGTCACCACGTTCTGCGCCCGCAACACCCCCTGCAGACTCACGAGCGCGCCCGCTGGCAATTCCGGCGCCTCCGCCGCCGGCGCCGCCTTCGGGGCCGCCTTCCGCCCCTGCCAGTACGTCCACCCTCCCCACCCCGCACCTGCCAGCACCACCGCCGCCGCGGCGGCCGTCATCCATGCCTTCTTCATACCTTGATGATACGCGGGCGGGCGTTTTTCGATATACTCCGAACGGGCAGCAGCCCGGCAGGAAAGGCAATCATGTGGGGCTTGCGACTTGGTGACGACATCGACGACTTTTGCATCAAGTGCAAACGCGTTACAAACCATTCCGTCCTCGCCATCGTCGATGATGCCCCCGCCAAGGTCCGCTGCCGCACCTGCTACCACGAACAGGAATTCCGCGACAGCATCGCTCCGCCCACCAAACGTGAGTTGAAGAAAGCCGCGGAAGCGGAAGCCGCCGCCGCGGCGGCGGCAGACGCTGAATCGGGACTCGATCCGGAAATCGAAGCAAGCGCGGCCGGCAACGGTGACGCGGACGAGCCCATTGCCGCGGAAGCCCCCCCCTCGTCCAAACCCGCCGCGAAGAAGCCGGCACGCAAGCGGTAGCGCCCCGCCCGTTCTGTACCATCAGTAGTGATGACCGGCCCCGACCCCGCTCGCGCTCTCGCCCTGCGCCTCGCCGCCGCCCTCCGCGACGCCTGCGAACTCGTCTTCCTCGTCGGCGGCTGCGTCCGTGATCGCCTCCTCCATCTCCCAGTGAAGGACTACGACCTCGCCACCAGCGCGACCCCTGCCCGGCTCAAGGAACTCTTCCCCCGCGCCCTCGAAGTCGGCGCCCACTTCGGCGTCGTCCTGCTCCGCGAAGGCAATGCCGAAGTTCAAATCGCCACCTTCCGCTCCGACCACGCCTACCGCGACGGCCGCCGCCCCGAAGCCGTCACCTTCGAATCCGACCCCCGCCAGGACGTCCTCCGCCGCGACTTCACCTTCAACGCCCTCCTCGAAAATCCCTTCACCGGCGATATCATCGACCACGTCAACGGCCTCGCCGACCTCCACGCCCGCCGCCTCCGCGCCATCGGCGACCCCGTGCAGCGCTTCACCGAAGACCGCCTCCGCCTCCTCCGCGCCATCCGCTTCGCCGCCCGCCTCGGCTTCGAAATCGAACCCTCCACCTGGGACGCCCTCACGCGCCTCGCCCCCGCCATCACCTCCGTCTCCGCCGAACGGGTCCGCGACGAACTCTCCCGCATCCTCACTGAAGGCGGCGCCCGCCGCGGTTTCGAACTCCTCGACGCTTCCGGACTGCTCGACATCCTCCTGCCCGAGGCCGCCCGCATGAAGGGCGTCCCCCAACCTCCCGAATTCCACCCCGAAGGCGACGTCTGGACCCACACCCTCCTTCTGCTCGAAAACCTGCCCCCCGCCGCGCCTCTCCCGCTCGCCCTCGCCGCCCTGCTCCACGACACCGGCAAGCCCCCCACTTTCACCGTCACCGATCGCATCCGCTTCAACGGCCACGCCGAGGCCGGCGCCCGGATCGCCGCCCGCGTCCTCCAGCGCCTCAAATACCCCTCCGCCGTCATCGACGCCACCGTCTCCCTCGTCAAGAACCACATGCGCTTCATGGACCTCCCGCGCATGGGCGCCGCCGCCCGCAAACGCTTCTTCCGCCTCCCTAACTTCGACCACCAACTCGAACTCTACCGCCTCGACCTGCTCGGCGGACTCCGCCCGCTCGATGGCTACGAACTCGCCCGCCGTCTCCGCGCCGAACTCACCGAAGAGCAACTCCGCCCCGCACCCCTGCTCACCGGTGACGATCTGATCGAACTCGGCTTCACGCCCGGCCCCCTTTTCAAACAGATCCTCGACACCCTCGAAGAACACCAACTCGAAGGCACCCTCTCTACCCGCGACGAAGCCCTCCGCTTCGTCCACACCCACTTCGACCGCGCCGGTTAGCGCCCCCGTCCCACCTGCCCCATCGCGTACTTCGCCGCTTCCACGCCCCTGTATTGTGCCTCTTCAAACAGCGAAAGTGCGCTTAGATCGCAGTTTGCGTACGCAAATCCGTCCTTCGGCCGCAGCCGCGCCCGCCTCCGCTCGTCGAAGATCATCCCCGGCGCGGGGCGCGGCATCGCGTGCGCGATCCGGTGCATGTCGATCCGCGACACACACTGCCGGATGTCCGGATGCGCCCGCTCCAGGTCCGTCAACACGCGCTCGCTCCAGTAGTTCCAGTCGCCGCCCAGCAGAATCCGCCGCTGATCCGCGCCCCGTCCGTCGGCCAGCGCCCAGTAGTGCGTCCACACCGTCTTTTCCTGGTGCCGCGCCACGTTCTGGTGCGTCGCGATCACATAACCGAGCGACGGCGACCGGTAGATCACGTTGTCCCAGCACTCGGGGTACCCCTTGTTCGCCGGCCATCGCTCCAGCGTCAGATTCGACACCAGCCACGGCGCCGTGTCCATCGGCCAGCGCGGTGGCGCCGGCTCCACCACCCACGAAGCCAGCCACGTCGGCGCCGCCCAGATCACGCAATCCGCCTCGTAGCGCCGCCCCTCCGTGAACACCTGCCAGCGCGCCCCCGCACGCTCCACCCGGAACACCATCGCGTTCGTCCGGATCCGCGTCCGCAACTTCTCCGACAGCCGCTTCGTCACCCACGCGTTGCCTTCCGGCCACGTCAGCGGACCTTTCTCCTCAGGCTGCCGTCCCGCGAAGTAGTGGACGCCCGCCCAGGCGCTGATGTCGTCCACCCGAGTCCCGTAGTCGTCCCGCGTCGAATAGTCGGCCAGCCAGCGCACCGGCACGCTCGTCAGCCCCTCTCGCTCCATCCACTGCCCCATCGTCATCCGGTCCAGCGCCCGTTCGGCCTCCGTGGACTTCGCTAACCCCCGCTCCATCGGCACCGTGAAACGCCCCGTCGCCCGGAACTCTTCCATCCGGTGCGCGAACCGCTCCATCTGCCGCAGCTCCTCCCCCGTCAGCGCGGAGTGTGGCTCCACGCCCTCCTCCCAACGCCCGTGGATGAACAGCCGCTCCTTGGGTGAATGACACAACCACCGCTCGTCCCAAACCCCGTCCCGCAGCACCCCCAACTCCGTGAACAACTCCCGCACCAGCACCGCCTCCGGGTCGGGCACCGGCACATAGTGCGCCGCCCACGGATACGCCGACACCTCGTTCTCCCCCGACCGCGCATTGCCCCCCGCGCCATTCTCCATCTCGAGCAGCACGAAGTCCTTGAACCCCCGCCGGTCCAGCCACCATGCCGCCGAAAGCCCCGCCACGCCCCCGCCCACGATCACTACCGGCACCCGCTCGCTCTCGCGCGGAACCATCAGCCGCGCCCGGTCCCGCAACAAATGCCCCTGTTCGACGTTCTCCAGCGCGAACCCGCCCTCGATCCGCGGCGCCCCTTTCAACGTCATCCCCAGCAGCGCCGGAGCCAGCGCCCGCCGCGTCAGCTTCACCGCGTGATCTCGCGCCATTCCTTGTCGTAATACCGGACCAGCACCTGGTCGTTCAACCGGTTCACTTCCACCTCCACCGGACCCAGATCCGGCGGGAAATCAAACAGTGAACGCATCGTCTCCACGTTCAGAAACCGCAGCCCGTCGGGCAGCGTCTCCGGCGGCTTCCACTTGTGCTGCGACCCCAGCACGAACCCCCACTCGCCAAAACTCGGCACGTACGTATGATACGGATACACCTCGAACCCGCCCGCCTTCATCGTCTCCACGATGCACCAGTAGCTCTGCCGCGCGAACATCGGACTCGTGGACTGTACCGCCACCAGCCCCCGCGCGCTCAAATGCTGCCGTAACAGCCGGTAAAATGCGCTTGTGTACAGCTTCCCCAGCGAATAATTGTTCGGGTCCGGAAAATCCACCACCACGAAATCGAAGATCTCGTCCGTCGCCTCCAGCCACGGAAACGCGTCCCCATTGATCACTTTCACCCGCTTGTCCGTCAGCGCCCCCGCGTTCAGGCTCTTCAGCAGCGGATGCACCGCAAACTCCTTCGTCATCTCCGGATCCAGATCCACCAGCGTGATCGACTCCAGCCCCGGATACTTCAACAACTCCCTGACCGCCATCCCGTCGCCCCCGCCCAGCACCAGCGCCCGCTTCGCCCCCGGCAGCGATGCCATCCCCGGATGCACCAGTGATTCGTGATAGCGGTACTCGTCCCGCGAACTGAACTGAAGATGCCCGTTCAGATACAGCCGGTAATCTTCCTTCCACCGCGTCACCACCATCCGTTGATATGGAGTCGACCGCGCGAAAATCACATCGTCCGAATACAGCGCCGCGTCCGCCGTGTCCGTGATGTCGCCCGCCCACACCATCCCCGCCAGCAACAGGCCGACCACCGCGAAAGATGCCGTCCGCTGCGCCACGAGATTCCCCAGGTGCGCCTTGAAAATGAAGGTGGACCACAGCGCCACCCCCGCGTTGATCAGCCCGAACAGCAGCGCGCTCCGCACCAGCCCCAACTTCGGCACCAGCAGCAGCGGAAACAGCAGCGATGCTCCCAACGCCCCCAGATAATCCAGCGTCAGCACGTTCGCCACCAGCTCGCGCAGATCGAACCGCTCCCGCAGAATCCGCATCAGCAGCGGAATCTCCAGCCCCACCAGGATCCCGATCACCAGCACCAGCCCATACAAAAGGAACCGGAACCCGCTCGCATACGTAAACGCCAGAAACAGAATCGTGGACGAAAACCCGCCCACCAGCCCCGCCATCAGCTCAATCGAGATGAACCGCGACACCAGCGCCCGCGTGATGAACTTCGACAGCCACGAGCCCACCCCCATCGCGAACAGATACGTCCCGATGATCGTCGAAAACTGCAATACCGAATCGCCCAGCAGATAGCTGGCCAGCGCCCCGGCAATCAGTTCGTAGATCAGCCCGCAGGCGGCGATCAGAAAGACGCTGAGAAAGAGTACGTAAACCATGGCGCGCGGCGAGTCCTAGTGGACCGCGGCGGCAATGATGATCGAAATCCCCAGCGCGGTCAGACCCACCACGATGGCCAAAGCCGTGTTGTGCTCCTCAATGATCTCCTTCCAGAGATCGAACGGCGTCAGCTTGTCCCACATCAACAGGGACAGGACCAGAAAGATCACGCCCAGGATCGCGAAGACCAGCGCATTCAACAGCGCGGAAAAGTGGAATTCCATCGGCATAGCCTATTTGCCTCCAAACCAGCGGGGAAGAAACGCGTAATGTGACCGGTACACGCCCGGGTTCTCGCGCACCGACTTCGGCACGTCCTTGATCGGCGTCGCCGGGTTCAAACCAAATCCCGTCCACTGTGCAAAGGCCGCGGAGCCCAGCAACAGCAGCGAGTAAGCAGAAAATATTGGATTCTTGAGCATGGCTTTCTAGTCACTCGAAGGCGCGTAATCGGACTCGGCCCAGCGCGCCCCTTCAAACGACGCGGACCGCAAACTCACCACTATCGGCGGAATCAGCAGAAACGGCAGCACCAGCATCAGCCATCCCACGTGCGGAGCGTCCCGCTTCACCCTCAACTGGTACACCATCGCCGGTGCGTTCGGATCGGACTCGGGCTCCACTCGCAGGTAGTACCGCCCCGCCGGCACCTGCGGAATCGTCACCGACTCCGAACGCGAACCCTCCGTCCATGAACCGTCGCTGTCCACCCCGGAGTAATAACTCACGTCCTGCCCGAAATCGTATCCCTGCCCCGTCTCGTCGTTGATCAATGCCAGGTTGAACACCGCCCAGTTGTTCGCCAGATCCGTCCGGATCTCCACGTCCACGCCCGAAGTCCGCCCTGGCAACTCGAACACCGGGGTCACGAACGACGCCTCGCCCCGAGCCGCTGCTCGCGGGTCGAACCGGTATGACTGATCAAAAACCAGCTTGTTCTGCGCGGAAATCCCGAAAAAGACCACCGCCGCGAACCAGATCGCCAGCCAGATCAGCGTCGTCTTCCAGATTCGCCCCACCCGGCCCTGATGCGGCGATGGCTGATTCGCGAACACTCCCGACGCCGCCGGCGGCTGTCCCTGCAAATTGAAGTGGCTCCAAACCTCCGCCCCGGTCATGTACGTCCCGTGGCTCCAGTTCACTTCCTTGTTGTCCCGCTCCGCCGACAGAATGTAGGGAGGACTGACGTAGTCGTCGCTCTCCACCTTCTCGCCCACCTTCACCGCCCACGGAAACTCGCCCATCACGAACGTCGTCTCCGCCATCGCGTTCTGAAAGTGCTTGTACGTCCGGTCCAGGTACTTCGCTGCCTTCCGCCCGCCCGCCGTCGCCGCCGCCGGCAACCCGTGACACGGCACCACGTCGTTCCAGTGCCCCTCGTACGTCGTCAGGTAGCGGAACCCCTTGTACGGGTTGAACAGCAGGTACTCGTGCCACGAATACTGCGTCCCCTCCACCGTGATCGTCCGCACCATGAACCCGATCACTTCATAAACGGTCCCGTGCAGCTTGCCCCGCGTCCCCAACGGGATAATCGGCCTCACCCTCTGCCGGTTGTCGAACTTCTGCAGAATTTTGATCTTCTCGTCCGAAGTGTCCAGCACCGACAGGCACTGGATACACACCGCCGAACGCGTGTGCTGAAACCCGCGCAACTCCATCCCGCCCCCGCAATTGGGGCACGCGAACGCGCGGACTGCCGGTTTCTGTGCGGGTGCCTGCATCCTTTACCAGCCTTCAAACATCTTCAAATTCTTCAATTGCAGCTCATCAAACGTGACAATCCGCCCCATGAACAACAAAGGCGGATCTTCCGAGTAGTCGATCGTCGCGAACGCCGCCGTCGGCGACTTCAAATCCGCGAACACCGTCTCTTCATGACGCCCGTCCGTCGCGAACGGCAACTCCCCTTCAAAACCCACGTAACGCGCCACGGTCAGGTGCGTCAGCGTGAACTCGCCCTGCGGCCAGCGAAACGTCTGTCCCCGCTTGAGCTTCCCCTTCGCCGGCAGCGGCGCCGGCGGCGCCACCAACTGCGAATAAGCGTACTGCGCCTGCGCGTCCGCCAGCCACCCCGTGGTGTTGTCGTGAAACAGCAGGTGCCACTCGTTCCAGAACCCCTGCTCGTAGCTGTACGTCAGCCGGCCCACCACCTGAAACGCCTTGTTCCCGATGATCCCTTCCGTGTACAACTGGATCGGCGACGGATCCGGCGGCAGCGCCGCCACTTCTCCCACCTTCTCCAGATCCACGTTCGTCCGCACAATCACCGACTGGCAGTACGGACACGCCGTCTGCACCGCTTGCGCGAACCGGAACTGGACCTGCGCCCCGCACGACGGGCAATTCGCCAGGCGGCTCAAAGGACCCCCGCCTCCACTTCCGCCGCAATCCGCCTCTCCAGCCTTCGCACCGACACCCGCTCCGCTCCCACTCGCTCCGCCAATGCCCGCTCAAACGGGTATTCCGGCCGCGGCCGGAATACCCGTT
>DNFG01000383.1:0-161 GCA_003487005.1 Bryobacterales bacterium | reverse complement strand
TCCAGACCGCCGGCGCCGCCGGATGCAGATCCAGCGCGTCCACCATGTCCGTGAACAAAGCCTCCAACCGGGTTTGCGACGTGAGCGCAGCGGGGTCACACCCCGCTGCGTCCACCACCCACTCACATCCGTTTGTCATCGCTTTCGGGTTAGTTTAGCTG
>DNFG01000152.1 GCA_003487005.1 Bryobacterales bacterium | reverse complement strand
CCCCCGGACACCGCCACCCCCGCCCCCGCCTCAGGCGGCATCCAGTTGCCCACCGGCAACGTCTCCATCGAACAACTCACCGCCCTGTTCAACACCCTCCCCTTCGACCTCACCTTCGTCGATGCCGGCGACCGCGTCGCCTTCTTCTCCGAAGGCCCCCAGCGCGTCTTCGCCCGCTCCCGCGCCGTCCTCGGCCGCAAGGTCCAGCACTGCCACCCCCCCAAGAGCGTCGATGTCGTCGACCGCATCGTCGGCGACTTCCGCGCCGGCCGCCAGAACGTCGCCGAGTTCTGGATCAACTTCCTCGGCCGCTTCGTCCACATCCGCTATCTCGCCGTCCGCGACGAACAGGGCCAGTATCTTGGCACCCTCGAAGTCACCCAGGACATCGGCCCCATCCGCGCCCTCGAAGGCGAACGCCGCCTGCTTGAATACGACTCCCCGGAGGTCTCCGCGTCATGACCGTCACTCTCGAAACCCGCCTCGATCAACTTTGGCAGCAGCACCCGGAAACCCAGGCCCATTGGGACGAATGGGCCCCCGCGTTCGCCAGCATCACCAATCCCGCCATTCGCGAGGCCGTGGCCAAATCCACTACCGTCGAACGCGCCGCCAACCTCGCCGGCCTCAACCCCGGTGAACTCCTCCAGCGCATCCGCGCCGTCACCGGTGATGCCCGCGACCCCTCCCTCCCCGAGTGGTTCCGCGAGGAAAACATCACCCAGCGCATCGACGCCGACGCCATGCTCGCCACCGGCGTCCACCCCGTCAGCCTCGTTCGCCAGACCGCCGCCGCCCTCGCCCCCGGCGCCATCATGGAACTCAAAAGCTCCTTCCGCCCCGACCCCCTCATCGAACTCATGAAACGCGAAGGCTGCGCCGTCCTCTCCCTCGAATCCGCCCCCGGACGCCACGCCACTTACTTCACGCGCTCTTGATCTCCGTCCACAAACGGTCCCGCAACCGCTGCGCCGCCGCGGGCATGGCCGCAAACCACTGCCCGCGCCCCAGCACCGCCCGGTCCATCCGCAGCGTCGGCGGCAACACCTCCCCCAAAACCCCCAGTGCCACCTCGTTGCACGTCGCCGTCCGCGACTCCCGCACAATCGCCGCCCCCACCTCCGGCCTCAACAAATAGTCGATGAACCGGTGCCCTAACTCCCCCCGGTCCGACTCCTTCAACACCACCGCGCAATCCGCATACACCGGAAATCCCTCCTCCGGAAACGCGAACCGCAACTCCGGAGCCTCGTCAATCGCCTGTTGCGCCGTCGTCGCCCACAACTGGCACGCCAGAATGTCCCCCGCCACCATCTGGTCCCGCACCTCCGCGTTCAGATACGCCCGCACCAGACCCTTCTGCCGCAGAGCCTCCGCCTGCGCGCGCCGCAATCCCGCCTCCGACGTCTCGTTCAACGGCAATCCCAACTTCAGCAGCGCCGCCCCCAACACCTCCGCCGGATCGTCCAGCATCGTCAACCGCCCCCGGAACCGGTCGTCCCACAAATCCGCCCACCGCCGCGGCGCCGGCGTCACCCGCTCGTGATACAGAATCCCGCTGCACCCCCACATGTACGGCATCGACCATTCCAGCCGGGAGTCCCACTCCGGCGCCTGAAACTCCCCGAACAGATTCCGCCGGTTCCCCAACAACCCCAGATCCAGCCCCGCCAGCAGTCCCATCGCCCGCATCGGCTCCACGAAATAATGCGTCGGAAACACCACGTCCCAGCCCGAGTTCCCGCTCATCACCCGCGCCAGCATCTCCTCGTTGCTCTCGTAAACCGCGTACCGGACCGTCACCCCCGTCTCCGCCTCGAACCCGGCGAGCGTCTCCGCCGCAATGTAGTTCGACCAGTTGAACACGTTCAGCCGCTGCCCCCGAGGCGTGCATCCCGCCGCCCCCGCCACTCCCATCAAAAACGTCCGCCGCTTCATGCCTCCCGCAACCTCTCCGCCACCAGAATCAACGCCCCCAGCCCGAACACAATCACCGTCGAAATCGCATTCACCACCGGATTCGCCCCCCGCCGCGCAATCGCGTACAGCACCATCGGCAATGTCTCCGAATCCACCCCTGCCACCAGACTCGTGATCACGTAATCGTCAAACGAAATCGTGAACGCGAGCAACGCCGCCGCCCCGATGCCCGGCGCCAGCGCCGGCAGCGTCACCCTCCGGAACGCCTGCCACTCCGTCGCCCCCAGATCCAGCGCCGCCTCTTCCAGTGCCCGGTCCATCGTCCGCAACCGCGCCAGCACCACAATCACCACATACGCCAGGCAGAACATCACATGCGCCAGAATCACCGCGTGCATCCCCAAACGCACGCCCAGATACCGGAATACCCACTGAAAAAACGCCAGCAGCGCGATCCCCATCACGATCTCCGGCGTTACCAGCGATAACGACAGACTCGTCGACATCCACCGCGACGCCCGCTTCCACAGCCCATACGCGCACAGCGTCCCCACCACCGTCGCCACCACCGTCGCCATTCCTCCAATCAACAGGCTGTTCGCCGCCGCCTCCATCAACTGCCCGTCCCCGAACGCCGCCCGGTACCACCGCAAACTCCACCCCTCCCACACAGTGAACCGCGACTCATTGAAGCTGAACACCCCCAGCACCATCAGCGGCAGATGCAGAAACAGCAGCACGCCCGCCGCGTACAACCCCAGCCACCTCCTCACAACACCCCCTCGCCCTGCCGCCGGATCAATCCCATCAGCAGCACCATCACCACCGCCATCACCCCCAGCGACAGCGCCGCCCCGAACGGCCAGTCCCGCGCATTCGTGAACTGATTCTGGATCAGCGTCCCCACCAGAATCGTCTTCCCGCCGCCCAGCAAATCCGGCGTCAGGTACGCCCCCAGACACGGAATAAACACCAGAATCGACCCCGCCCGGATCCCCGGCATCGCCAGCGGCACAATC
>DNFG01000306.1 GCA_003487005.1 Bryobacterales bacterium | reverse complement strand
TCCGCCGCCGCCTCCATCACCGCCCGCGCCAAATCCTCGCCCCCCGCGCCTCCCCTCACAAAAACGTCCGTCAACGCGCTCCGGACACCCAACTCCGCGCAATGCCGCTCAATCGCCTCCAGTTGATCTCCCGGATCATCCGCGAAGCGGTTCACCGCCACCACCACCGGCACCCCAAATCTCCGCAAGTTCGCAATATGCCGGTCCAGGTTCGCGAATCCCTCCTGCAACACCCCCCCGCCCTGCTCCACCAGCGCCCGCGCCGACGCGATCAGCACCGCCGCCGCCGGAGGAATCCCCCCCTGCGGCAATACCACGTCGAAGTACTTTTCCGCCCCCAAGTCCGCCGCGAAACCCGTCTCGTTCACTGCGTACTCCGCCAGCCGGACCCCCATTCGCTGCGCAATCAGGCTCGCCGTCCCGTGCGCGATGTTCGCGAACGGACCCGCGTGCACCAGCGCCGGCGCCCCCTCCGTCGTCTGCACCAGATTCGGCATCAACGCCTCGTTCAACAGCACCATCATCGCTCCCGTGGCCCGCAGCGCCCCCGCCGTCACCACTTTTCCGTCCAGATCCAGCCCGATCGCGATGTTGGACAACCGCCGCCGAAGATCCTCCCGATCCGCCGCCAGTGCCAGCAGCGCCATCACCTCGCTCGCCGCCGTAATCACGAATCCCGTCTCCCGCGGCACCCCGTTCGCCTTCCCGCCCAGACCAATCACCGTCTGCCGCAGCGCCCGGTCATTCATGTCCATCGTCCGCGGCCACCACAAATGATCCACGTCGATCCTCAGCGCGTTCGAGTGATGCAGATGCGCGTCGATCAACGCCGCCAGCAGATTATGCGCCGCCGAAATCGCGTGGATATCCCCATTGAAATGCAGGTTGATCATGTCGGCGGGTAACACCTGGCTCTGCCCCCCGCCCGTCGCGCCCCCCTTCAACCCGAACACCGGCCCCAGCGACGGCTCTCGCAGCGTCGCCACCGCCTTCCTTCCCAGCCGCCGCAATGCCTGCGTCAGCCCGATCGAAACCACCGTCTTGCCTTCCCCGTGACTCGTCGGCGTGATCGCCGTCACCAGGATCAGCTTGCCGCGCGGCTCGAAACGGTCCAGCAGTTCGAGCCGCAGCTTGGCCGTGTACCGGCCATAGTATTCCAGATAATCGTCAGGGATCGAAAGTTCATCCGCGACCTGGCGAATGAGCAGCATGGCGTCGTGCCTCCTGCATTATCCATATCGCAAGCTAGCGGAGAAAGCTATCCGGAACTGTTTTGTTATGACTACGGCTGAATCCGCGCCGGCAACGCCGGCAGGTTCGCCGTTTCCAGACCAAGCGCGAACCCGAACCGCCCGAACTGCTCCATCCCGGAGAAATCCCAGTCCTCCGTGTACTCGTCCGCCGGCGTGTGATACACCCCCTGCAACCGCTTCGCCACCGCCTCCAGCGCCGGCGTCAGCGGCGCAATCCGGTCGCCGCCCATGCCCACCGACACCGCCGGAATCCCCACTTTCGCGAACGAAAAATGGTCGCTCCGGAAGTACGACCCCTGCTCCGGCCGCGGGTCCGGCTTCAGCGTCAGTTGATGCCGCTCCGCCACCCCCTGAATCAACTTGTAAACCGGCAACCGCTCCGCCCCGTTCAACACCGCGTCGCGAACCCGCCCCAACGGGCTGAACGTGTCGAAATTGTACGCCGCCGCAATCTTCGCCGCCGGCATCACCGGGTTCCGCGCGAAATACTCCGAACCCAGCAACCCGCTCTCCTCCGCCGTCACCGCCACGAACAGCGCCGACCGCCTCGGCTTCGGCTCCATCTGCGCCCACGCCCTCCCGATCTCAATCAGCAGCGCGCAACCCGTCGCGTTGTCCAGCGCGCCATTGTAAATCGCGTCGCCATTCACCGGATCCCCGACCCCCAGATGGTCCAGGTGCGCCGAGAACACCACCGCTTCATCCGCCGCCCCATTGCCCGCCACTTTGCCCACCACGTTGTACGTCTCCATCTCGGTCACTTTGTACTTCATCGACAGCCGCGCGCGCACATTCAGCGGAACCGCCCGGAAACCCCGCGTATCCGCCCGCTTCAACATGCTTTCCACGCTGTTTCCCGACAGCTTGAACAGCTTTTCGCCCGCCGCCTGCGTGATCCACCCCGCAAACCCGAGCGCTGGCGCCTCCCCGGCCCGGCCCACTTGCGGCTGAGGCCGCCCGTTCGCCTTCACCACGTGATACCCGTAACCCGCCGTCGCGTCCGTGTGCACGATCAGCACCCCCGCCGCCCCCTGGCGCAGCGCCTCCTCGTACTTGTAAGTCCAGCGGCCATAGTACGTTAGCGCGGGCCCCCCAAAGAACTTCGGATCCTTCGACGGCGGCTCATTCGTGAACAGAACCACCACCTTCCCCCGCACATCCACCCCCGCATAATCGTCCCATTTGTACTCCGGAGCCCGGATTCCGTGCCCCACGAACACCAGTTCCGCCTCCAGATTCACCGCCTCCCGCTGCAATTGCGAATGTCCGGCAAACTCCTCCAGCCATTCCAGCGCCACCGGTCCCCCAGACCCCTCAAACGTCAGCGACGGAGACCCCAACGCCTCCACCCGCATCAACGGAACCCGTTGAAAAAACGAGCCGTCCTCCGCTCCGCCCGTCAACCCCGCCGCCGCCATCTGCGCGGCGATGTAGCGTGCTGCCAGGGCGTCACCCCGCGTCCCGGGGGCCCGCCCCTCCAGAAGGTCGTCGGACAGGAACCGGACGTGCGCCCGGATCCGCTCCGCCTCGATCTTGTCCATCTGGGCGGACGCCGCCAACGCGGCGGCAACAAGCAGGACCAGCGTTTTCAAGTACATGGAATGATTTCAACTCTCTCTCTTCGCCGCCAGACGGCCGCGAAACCGGTCTATCGAGATCACAAATCGCTCGTGGCTGCCCTCCGCGACCTTCCCGGTCTCGTCAAACGCCTCCACCGCAAACCGGACTCGCCGCCCCTCAACCCCTGTCACCACCGCCCGGAAAACCACGCTCAACCCCATCGGCACCGCCCCCAGATGCCGCACGTGCACTTCCGTCCCCACACTCCCCTCCCCGGCGTCCAGCAGCGGCTGAATCGTGTTCCGCGCCGTCATTTCCAGTAGCCCAATCAGGTGGGGCGTCGACAAAACCCGCGCATCTTCACTCCCCAGGAAGTCAAATGCGACCTCCGGGGTGACCAGAATCCGGTGCTCGCCGCTTGTGCCAGGCGGAATCTGTTGCATAAACTTAATAGTAGCTCGGACGACAGGAACCCTTTCGCCCGTTGAGTGCGTCTAGATAGAAGAGACCACCTTGGAGTTCGCCTGATCTTGAGACCATTTGCCCTATCCGTGATCCTGCTCGCCGCGCTGATTGGCGGAGGCTGCGCCCACCGCCGGACCGCGTCCATGCCGGAACTCCCCGACTCGGGCAATCCCGCCGGCGACCAGATGCTCGTCCGCTACTTCGACGTCTCCAAGCGCAATGTGGCTCGCGGCGTCACCATGGCCGCCCGCTTCGTCGCCAGCCTCCCCAACATGGGCAAACAGGCCGAACTCGAAGCTCGCAAAACCGTGATGCCCGATGGCGTCGTCCAATACGATGTCGTCAATCGCGAAGGCGACCGGACCGTCCAGAAGGACGTCATCGCCCGCTATATGTCCACCGAAATGGAAAAAGCCGGCGAAGCCAATCAGGATATCGCCATCACCCCCCAGAACTACCGCTTCAAGTTCCGTGGCCAGCAGATGCGCGATGGCCGCGAAGTCCTCGTTTACGAACTCAACCCCCGCAAGAAGCGTGTCGGCCTATTCAAGGGTGAACTCTGGCTCGACGCCGAAACCGGCCTCCCCCTCCGCGAAGCCGGCAAACTCGTCAAATCCCCCTCCGTCTTCCTCAAGGACGTCGAATTCGCCCGCGATTACGAAATCCGCGACGGCCGTGCCTACATCAAGGCCATGGAATCCGTCACCCAGACCCGTTTCTGGGGCCCCGCCCAACTCAAGGTCGAATTCTCCGACCTGAGCTGGGAACTCCCCCCGCTCTCCGGCGGCTGGCACTAAACCGCCGCCGCGCGCATTACCCGCAGCACATTCCCCCCCAGGATCTTCCGGATCGCCTCGTCCGAATGACCCCGCTGGACCATGCCCACCGTGAACAGCGGCCAGTTCGTCCACGCCAGTGACCGGTTGTACGGCACCGCCAGCGCGTTCGGAGGCCAGAAATAGTCAAATCGCGCCCGCCGCCGCTGTGATTTCGGAACTTTCGCGTACTCCGCGTTCGAAGCCCGTGACTGGTACGCGATATCCGTCCCGATCGTGACATGGTCCGCGCCAAACCGCTTCACCATGTAGTCGATATGGTCCAGCATCGCCACGATATCGTGCGACCGGCCCAGAAACGACGGAATGCAGCAAACGCCCATATATCCGCCCGTGTTCACAATCGCCCGGATCACGTTGTCCGGCTTCGACCGGATGTGCGGATTCAACGCCCCGCAAACCGAGTGGCTCGCCACCATCGGCTTCGTCGACGCCTGCGCCGCCTCCAGACTCGACTGCCACCCCGAGTGCGCCACATCCAGAATCACCCCCGCCCGGTTCATCTCCGCGATCGCCGCCCGCCCGAAATCCGATAGACCCGCGTTCGCCGCCTCCGCGCAGCCATCCCCCAGCATATTCCGCCGGTTGTACGTCAGATGCATCATCCGGATCCCCAGTTGGTGGAACAGCCGCACATAACCGAGTTCCTCCTGCACCGTGTCCCAGCGCTGCGGCAGCGGCACCCCGTTGCCCGTCATCACCAGGCAGTGCGCGTTCCGCGCCCGCGCCGACTCGATATCCGCCGCGTTCACGCCTCGCGTCACGTGCGGGCGAAGTTGATCCGTCGTGAACGTGAACCGCGCCAGGCGCTTGATCAGCCTCAGCGGGTCCTGCCCCTCCTCGCCCGCATTTTGCAGGATCGCCGTCACCCCCGCCGCCCGCCATGCGCTCAGATACTCCTCCCGCTCCGCGGCATTCGTCGCCGCGCGCGTCATCGTCATCTCCTCCCGCAAGTCCTGCAACTCGGCGTCCGAGGCGCCCGCCTCCATCGCCGCCCGCAGCGCGTCCCCGTCCACCGCCGACCGCGGACTGAATCCGTAAGACTCCACCACCGTCGCCGAAGCGTGCAACTCCAACCCCCGCTGCAACTGCGCCTGAGTCGGCTTGAGCAAATCCAGCGCCGCCTGGCGCGAAGCCTCAATCTCGGCATTCGGCGCCCCCGCCGTCTGCCCCGCCAAACCCAAAGGCGCGGCCAGAGAGAAAGAACTGCTGACAAATTCACGGCGATTCATGATGCTCAACATGATACAAGGCGCAGCCGGCCATGTATAACCTCTGTAAACTTACCAACTCTCCCCTTGACAATCTATGGGACGAATGGCACTCTTGCCCTAGACGCTCAAGGGAAGCGAACCATGGCAAAACCAGCTACCCCCAACCTGCTCCAGGGCACGCTCGACCTGCTCATTCTCCATGCTCTCCAGCGCGGCGAGATGCACGGCTATGCCGTCGCGCAGGCGATCCATCTCAGTTCCGGCGAAGTTCTCAAAGTGGAGGAAGGATCACTCTATCCGGCTCTCTACCGGCTGGAATTGGACGGGGCCATCAAGTCCAGGTGGGGCGTCTCGGACAACAACCGCAGAGCCAGGTACTACGCCCTGACGCGCCGGGGCCGGAAGCTCGCGGGCGAGCAGCATGAGACCTGGGACCGCCTCTCCGCCGCCGTGCACCGCGCCCTTGCGCACTGAGGACATTTCGATGCGCCGCCTCTTTCTCAAGCTCTTTCGCCGCCGTCACCTGGAACGGGACCTCGAAGCAGAACTGGCGTTTCATCGCGAGCTGTCGGCGCGCCATGGCAATCCGGTCGGGCTCGGCAACACCGCGGTGTTGAAGGAGCAAGCCTTCGATCTCTGGCGCTTCAACTTCATCGAGAACCTGTGGCGTGACTTCGTTTACGGAGCCCGGGCGCTGAGGCGCAGCCCGGCGCTGGTCTTTGGCGCGCTGCTCTCGCTCGGGCTGGGAATCGGTGTGAATGCGACCATGTTCTCGCTCGGCGTCCAGTTGCTGATGAGCGAACCGTCCGTGCGGGACAGGTCTTCCATCGTGGCGCTTCGGATCGGCGGCGGCAGCCACGCCGAACCGCGCACAATCGACTTTCTGCGCGAGAGCGGCATATTCACGGACATCGTAGGGCACAACGAAGAGGTCCACCTGAATTGGAACAACGGGACTGAGACGCGCCGCACGTTCGGCTTCGTCACGTCAAAGAACTATTTCCAGGTGCTGGGCATTCCCGTGGCGCACGGGCGCGGCTACCTGCCATCGGATCCGGATGAAGTCGCCGTCCTGAACCACGGCTTCTGGCGGCGTCAGTTCAACGCGGATCCCGAAGTGATCGGCCGGCCGCTGACCCTGGAAGGGCGCGTCTACACGATCATTGGCGTGCTGCCGGAGAACCATCGGACCCTCGTTGGATTCGGTTTCTCGCCCGATGTCTACGTGCCTTCGTTTGCAGCGCTGACCGACACGCGCCTCGCCATGTTCGCGCGTCTGAAACCCGGAATGACTTTCGGGCAGGCGCAAGCGGCATACCGCACCGCCGGCGCCCACCTCGACGCCGCGCCGCCTTCGCGCCACTGGGACGCCAACAACCACGAGATGGAGACTGTCGGCAGTTTGTTCTCTCAAAGGAAAAAGATGCTGGCCGCCGGAGTCTTTTTCGCGGCACTCCTCGCTGCCGCCGGACTCGTGCTTCTCATCGCGTGCTTCAATGTGGCGAGTCTGTTGCTGGCCCGCGCCTCCACGCGCCGCCGTGAACTGGCCATCCGCCTCTCGCTCGGCGCCGGGCGCGCCCGGCTGATGCAACAACTTCTTGTGGAAAGCCTGCTGCTCTCCACGGCAGGCACGGCGCTCGGGTTGGCGCTGGCGCACCTTGCCGCACTGCTGCTGGCAAGCATCCAATTGCCACTGCCATTCCCCATTCGCCTCCAGATCGAGCCCGACCGGCGGGTCTTGATGTATGCAGCGCTGCTGACCGTCTTCGCCACGATGGCCTGCGGACTTCTGCCTGCGTGGCGGTCGGTCCGCGATTCCATCTCGTCGAGGCTTCATCGCGAAAACCGCTTCCACTTGCGCCGCGTCTTGGTCGCAAGCCAGATTGCCATTTCGGTGGTGGTCCTGGCCACCGGGTTTCTCTTCATCAGAAACCTGCTGCAATCAAACGCGCTGAGCCCTGGTTTCGACGTCCGCCAGACCGTTCGCGCCGACGTTCATCTGCCTCGCGAGAAGTACAAGGATGCCGCGGCCGTGACTCTCTTCGCCGAACGTGCCACCGCCGCGCTCGAATCGCTGCCCGGAGTCGAGGTGGCCGCGGCGGCGCACCTGCTGCCCTTCACCGGCGGCAGCCGCCATGGTGGAGAGATCTCGTTTCCGGACAATGGCGACAGGCAGCGCGTCCAGTACGCCTGGAATGCCGTTTCTCCGGGGTACTTCCAGGCGATGCAGATCCCCCTGCGCATGGGCCGCGACTTCACCCCCGCCGACCGGGGCCAGGTGAAGGTGGTAGCTGTCAACACCACCTTCGTCGAACGCTACCTCGGAGGGCGCAACCCGGTCGGAACCATCTTCCACCTGGGTGGACAGGGCAGTGATTCCCGCCACATCGTCGCTGTCGTCGAGGGGACCAAGACAATGACGATTGGTGAAGACCAGCAGCCACAGTTGTATATTCCCTTCGCCGAAGTCGAATCCGATTTCACCCGGATTCAGCTCGTGCTACGCTCCGCTACTCCCCCCGTCGCTCAGTTAGCCGCCGTCAGACAAGCGCTGCGGCACATTGACCCGAACGCCGGGATTGAAGTCTCCACGCTGTATTCCAGTATCGGAATGGCCTTTCTGCCCAGCCAGATCGGCGCCGCGCTACTCGGCTCCACGGGGCTTCTGGGGCTGCTGCTCGCGGGAGTCGGCCTCTGTGGAACCATGCTGTTTACGGTCTCTCGCCGGACGCGCGAGATCGGCGTCCGGATGGCGATTGGCGCCACCCGCTTCGATATTGCCCGCATGGTGATCGGCGAAGCGCTGTGGCTCGTCGCGGCCGGTTCCGCGATCGGCCTCTTCGTGGCGTACTTTGTCACGAAACCGCTGGCCATGTTTCTGGTACCCGGCATCACGCCCACCGACCCGCTGAGTCTCGCCTCGGTGTTGCTCTTCCTCGCCGCCAGCGTCGCCGTGGCAGCATGGGCGCCCACTCGCCGGGCACTGCGGATTGACCCGATGACTTCCCTGCGCTACGAGTAGATCGGCTGCGGTGCGGAAATAGAGCCTCAGTTGGCCGTGGAGGCGGATCCTCAGAAATGCATCCCGCCGCCGCAGATCAGCACTTCGCCTGTCACGTAATCCGATAGCGGCGAACAGAAAAACAGCACCGCCCCCGCGGCCTCCTCCACCGTCCCCGGACGCCCCAGCGGGCACACATTCTTCACCACTTCCATCACCTGAGGCTGCACCCCCGCCGCGATCTTGCGCCCTTTTACCTCGATAAATGCGCCCTCCGGGCCCATCACCTGCGTCAGGCGCGTCTCGATGATCCCGAATCCCACCGCGTTCACGTTCACGTTATACCGGCCCCACTCTTTCGCTATCGACTTGGTCAGTCCGATCACCGCCGCCTTCCCCGACGAGTAGCCCGCCTGCCCTGCGTTGCCGTCCGTCCCCGCGATCGAGGTGATGTTGACCACCTTGCGCATCACCCGCCGCCCCTCGGCCTTCTCCCGCTTCGCCGTCTCGCGCAGCCAGCCCGAATACGCGCGCAGAAGCCGGAACGGCGCCACCGTGTGAATGTCCAGCATCGCCTGGTACTGCTCGTCCGTCATCTTCTGGATCACGTTGTCCCACGTGTAGCCCGCGTTGTTGACCAGAATGTCGAGACCGCCCAACTCCGCAATCGCCGCCTCGATCAACTGCTGCGGAAACTCTGGCCGGGTCAGATCCCCTGCCAGCGCGGCGCTGCCGGGCACCAGCGCGGCCGTCTCTCCAAGAACATCCGCGTCGAGATCGTTCACGAAGACACGCGCCCCCGCCGAGGCCAGCGAAACCGCGATCGCCCGGCCGATGCCGCGCCCCGCGCCCGTGACCAGTGCGGCTCTGCCAGCTAGTGAGAACGGCATGGCGTGACTACCTCCTGCACCGCGGCGAGCGCTTGTGCGCAGTCCTCCCGCGTGACGTCGTAATGCGTGACCGCGCGCAGCGCGGTCTCCGAAATCGGATTGATCAGCACCCCGCGCGCCTTCAAATCGGCGCTCAGCCGCGCCGGTTCCGGCGCTTCAAACACCACGATATTCGTCGCCGGTTCGGGATTCAGCACCCGGACCCCCGGCAGCGCTCCAAGGCCCTCCGCCAGGAACCGCGCATTGGCATGATCCTCCGCCATCCGTGCCGGCATCTGCTCCAGCGCAATCAATCCCGCCGCCGCAAGAATCCCCGCCTGCCGCATTCCGCCACCCAGGCGCTTCCGGTACAACCGCGCGTCGTCCATCAGTGCGGCGGGCCCCGCCAGCATCGAACCTACCGGCGCGCCGAGCCCTTTGGACAGGCACACCATCACCGTGTCGGCCTTCGCGCAAAGCTCCGAAACAGGCCGGCCCAGCGCCGCGGCCGCATTGAACAGCCGCGCGCCATCCAGATGCACAGGCAGTCCATGCGCGTGCGCCCGGTCGCAGACGTCGTCGAAGACATCCTGCGGATACACCGTCCCGCCCGCCATGTTGTGCGTGTTCTCGAGTTCAATGCACCCCGTCGCCGCCCAGTGCGGGCCGCGCGGACGCACCTGCGGCGCGATCAAGTCCCAAGTCAGAATCCCGTCCGGCGCAGCCACCGGGCGAACCAGGCACCCCGAAAACCACGCCGCCATCGAGAGTTCATAATTCAACAGATGCCCGCGGGCTTCGGCGATCACTTCCTCGCCATGCCGCGTCAACAGCTTGATCCCAATCGTGTTGCCCATGCAGCCTGACGGCACGAACAGCGCCGCCTCTTTGCCCAGCACCTCGGCCGCGCGCGCCTCCAGGCGGTTCACCGTCGGGTCTTCCTGGTACACGTCATCGCCGACTTCGGCCTCGAACATCGCCCGGCGCATCGCCGGCGTCGGCTTCGTCACGGTATCGCTGCGGAGATCAATCAGGGGCATGGCGCAAGAAACTCTTCAAAGATTTCATTGGACAACAGAATGCCGCGCGGCGTCAGGCGGACGCGCCCGCCGTCGCTCTCAAGCAGGCCCTCGTCCAGGAAGCGGCGGAGGACAGAGCCATGGCGCTCCCAGTCTTCAGGCGTCGGATCCACCCCTTCGCTCAATCGAAGCCCCACAAACCAGCGCTCTTCATGGGCAATCGCCTCGCTCTCCTCGACCCGCGGACTCTCGCCCCGCTCGAAGCGAGCAACATACTCCGCCGCCGTCTCCGCGTTCTGCCACCGGACCCGCCCGTCAAACGAATGGGCATCCGCCCCAAAGCCAAAGTACGCCTCCCGCCGCCAGTACTTCAGGTTGTGCAGCGACTCGAACCCCGGCCGCGCGAAGTTCGAAATCTCGTAACGCGCCAGCCCCAATCCGGCCACCGCCTCCTCGTAATAGCGGACAATCGCCGCCTCGTCCGGCACATCCGCCGCCCCGTAGCGCACGCCCCCCAGCAGCATCTCCCGGCCCAGGCGCGAGTCGTCATCCACTTCCAGCATGTAAACCGACGCGTGCGGAACATCCAGCCGCCGGACCCACCCGAGCGACTCCGCCCAGCCCTCCGCTGTCTGCCCCGGCAACCCCGCAATCAGGTCGATCGAGACATTCGGCAGACCCGCCTCGCGCAGCAGTTCAACATCCGCGGCCACCGTCGCGGCGTTATGCTTCCGGCCCGTCCGCCGCAGCTCCACGTCAATGAACGACTGCACGCCCAGCGACACCCGGTTGATGCCCGCCGCCCGCCACGCCCGCGCCTTCTCCGCCGTCAATGAACCCGGTGCCGCCTCAATCGTCGCCTCCGCCCACGGGGCGCCCGGCAGCAGAGACAGCAGTTTCGCCAGTTCACCCGGATCCATCGTCGAAGGTGTCCCGCCCCCCAGATAGACTGTCTCCGGCCGCCACGGCCACTCCGTCGCGGCGATCTCCGATTTCACTGCCGCGAAGTACTCCGACTCGAGTTCGCGCGGTAACACCCCCGAGGCGAAGTTGCAGTACGTGCATTTCTGCGCGCAAAACGGCCACGAAATGTAAATGCCGGGCACTTAAAGAGCGAAATCAGGGATGTGCTTGCGGATCGCGCCCGCCATCATCTCTTCGAGCGTCTCGCCGGTGGCGGGCAGGACGAAGGCATTGCGGTCCGGCATCCAGTCCAGTTTGAAACTCTGAACATGGGCCGACACCCAGATCTGGCGCACCGGCGCGTTCGGCGAAACCACGAATCGGTCGGGAGGCTCTTCAAAATCCACCCGGAGTGCCCCCGCGTTCATTTCGACATCGAAGTCGAAGTCGTCCGCCGCGTCCGCCAGCCGCGTGTAGAGTGATTCGAGGGCCGCGTCCGCCCGTTGATGAAATTCCGATTCTTCCATGCCTGTTGCTCAGTCTAATAGATGACGTGCCCGCCCGCCGGGATGCGTCTGCTACCCTCAAGGGAAGGACCCGGGGCCGATCTGTACCGCATGAAGAGCATCTGTCTCCCGCACACGGAATTGCCCGGCACGAGTGCGCTCTTTGCCGACTACCTCTACCACTACCCGCGGGCTGCCCGGTTCTACGGGCATGACCCTCACGACCCATCCGCGCTCAAACACGCCGCCACCCAGGTCCATCTGCCGGATGAACGCCGCGAAGCCCTCGTCGCCGCCCTCCGCAAGATCAATGGCGAAAGCGCCTCCCTCGACCTGCTCGAGTTGCCCGACACCGTCGCCATCGTCACCGGCCAGCAGGTCGGCCTGTTCGGCGGCCCTATCTACTCCATCTATAAAGCTCTGACCGCCGCCAGACTCGCCCGCCAGTTGAGCGACGAGGGCATCCGCGCCGTGCCGGTCTTCTGGCTGGCCACCGAGGATCACGACTTCGCCGAAGTCGACCATTGCCACGTCTACGACAGCCGCCGCCGTCCCGTCCGCCTCCAGATGAAGGCCCGTGGCGCAGCAGGCCAACCCGTCGGCGGCATGGAGATCGTCTCCGCCCCCCTGGACGCGTTGCGTGGCGCCCTTCATGGCCTCCTGTACGCCGATGAAGTGATGGCGCTCGTCGAAGAGTGTTACCGCCCCGGCCGCACTCTCGGCGAGGCATTTCGCCTGCTTCTCGGACGTCTTCTCGCCGGCTCCGGCATTGTGTTTTTTGACCCGATGCAGCCCGAAGTTCGCGCTCTCGCCGCTCCGCTGCTCCGGACCGCCTTCGAGCGGGCCGAGGATCTGTCGGCGCGCCTCCACGACCGCAACGCTGAGCTGAGACAGGCCGGCTACCACGCTCAAGTCCTCTTCGAGGCCCACACTTCGCTGTTCTTCAAGCTCGAAAACGGCCGCCGTCTCCCGCTGCGGCGCAATGGCGCCGATTACTTCCACGAAAGCCGCAAGTTCACCAGCGCCGAACTCGCGGCCAACCCGGAAGCGCTGTCGCCCAGCGCCCTGCTCCGACCCGTCATGCAGGATTACCTGCTGCCCACCGCGGCTTACGTCGGCGGACCGGCCGAACTGGCGTATCTGGCGCAATCCCAGGTTCTGTATCAGGCACTGCTCGGACGGATGCCCGTCGCCGCCCCCCGCTCCGGGTTCACGTTGCTTGACGAGCGCGCCCGCGGCCTGATGGACCGCCACATGGTCACGTTGCCGGGCTGTTTCCATGGCCTTGAACCGCTCAAGGAGCGCATCGCCGCCGATCTTGTCCCGTCCTCCCTTCAGGTCACTTTCGATCAGTCCCAGTCCGAAATCCGCGCCGTCCTCGACCGCCTCGAACGCGAACTCGGAGCCTTCGACCCCACTCTCGGCGCGGCCATGGCCAAGAGCAAGGCGAAGGTCCTGTACCAACTCGAGAAGAACCGCCGCAAAGCCGCGCGCGAAGCCCTCCGTCGCGACACCATCGTCACCGATGGCGCCGAGTATCTCAGCCATCTCGTCTTCCCCCAGCGCGTCCTTCAGGAACGCTTCTATTCGGTGCTGCCCTTCCTCGCCCAGCACGGATTCGATGTCCTCGACACGATCGAAGAGAACATCCACCCGGGCTGCCCCGGCCACATGCTGCTGACCGTGTAGCATAGCCTTAAGGCGCGCCGCGCCGAAGGAGCCGTCCGTGAAAACCAATACTGTCAAACAGGGCCTCCGCGAAGGCCGGATGCAACTGGGCACCGCTTATCAGCAACTGAGATCGCAGGATGTCGTCCGGGCCCTGGCGGCCGCGGGCTTTGACTGGGCCTTCATCGATACCGAGCATGGCGGATTCGGGATCGGTGAAGTCCAGGATCTCTGCCGGATGGCCGTCAAGGTCGGCCTTTCGCCGGTGATCCGCGTGCCTGAACTGCACTATGGCCTTGTCGCCCGCGCGCTCGACTGCGGCGGCGAAGGGGTGATCTTCCCTCGGGTTGAATCCCCTGAACTGCTTGCCCAGGCCGTTTCCTGGACCAAGTTCCCGCCGGAAGGCCAGCGCGGCTGCGGGTTGACGCCGCTGCACATCGACTTCGAGGCTGCCTCCATCGCCCAGATCATGGAGCACGCCAACCGCGAATCCCTCGTCGTGCTTCAGATCGAGACGGTGCGCGCCCTCGAGGCCCGGGATGAACTGCTCAGCGTGCCCCATATCGACGCCGTCATGGTCGGCCCGGTGGACCTCTCGATCTCCCTCGGCGTCCCCGGCGAATTCGAGCACCCCAAAATGCTCGATGCCGTGGAGAAGATCTTCGACAGTTGCCGGGCTCACGGAGTCGCGCCGGGCGCCCAGGCCCGCAACGCCGCATTGTCGCAGCGCTGGAAGCAGATGGGCGCGCTGTTCCTGGGCTGTTCGAGCGAGATTCAGATGCTCTATGAAAAGGCGCGCGAGAATGCCGCTGCCCTCAAGGCTTAAGCGCTGGCTGACGCCGCCGAAACCATACATCCTGAACCCCCGTGAACTGGACGTGGAGGCGCCGCTGGGCCGCTGGAACCTCTACATTGGCGGCGCCCGGCAGCAGGTGCCCGGCTACGTCAATCTCGATCTGTTCGCCATGCCTGGTGTTGATGTCCAGGCCGACGCTCACTGTCTGCCCTTTGCCGATGACACCTTCACCCGCGTCGAATGCGATGCCGTGCTTGAGCACGTTCGGGATCCCGAACGGGTTGTCCGGGAGATCGCCCGCGTGCTTGCGCCGGGCGGCTGGGTCCATCTCGTCACTCCTTTCTGTCATCCCTTTCACGAATATCCGAAGGACTACCGCCGGTTCACTCCGGACGGACTCCAACTGCTCTGCCCCGGTCTGGAGATCATCGATGCAGGCTGGCGCACCGGTCCCGCGGCGACGATGATTGTCTTCTCGCTCGAGTTCGCGAAACTGCTGCTGCCCTGGAAATGGTGGCGCGCCCTGGCCCACGGCGTGTTGGGGTGGGTCCTTTGGCCCTTGCGGTATCTGGACCTGTGGCTTCTCCGGATGCCCTACGCGGAACGCCTCGGCAATCATTGTTATCTTTGGGCCCGGAAAGGGTGAACCGGGGACTCACCCGTAGAGGCCGTCGCGGATATCGTCGCTGGCGCGGGATTTCTTGCGTTCGAGGCGTTCGCGGCGGCGGCGGACCTGGCGGGACTCGGGCTCCTGTTTTGTTGGAGTTGCTGGGTTCGTTCCTTCGGTTTTTGGTGTCAGTTCGTCGGGTTCGGTGCGCCAGGG
>DNFG01000470.1:564-8273 GCA_003487005.1 Bryobacterales bacterium | reverse complement strand
GTCCGGTCCAGGATGTCTCCCAGCACGCGGTCCGGGCTGGATACCGGCAGAACCTCGCGCAACTCCTCGATCATGCGCCGGAAAACGCCCAGCGACGCCTCCGCCCGCGCCCCCAGCAGGTGCTGGTCACACGCCGATTCAATCGCCTGCGACAGCGAAATGCCGTTGCGCACCGCCAGCGATTCCAGTTGTTCCACCGTCGTCTTCCCGATGCCCCGCGCCGGCACGTTCAATATGCGCATCAGGCTCACGTTGTCGCCCGGATTCAGCAACAACTTCAGATAGGCCAGGATGTCCTTCACCTCGGCCCGCTGATAGAACGAAAACCCGCCCACCACCAGGTACGGAATCTGGAACCGCCGCAGCGACTCCTCGATCTGCCGCGACTGGAAGTTCGTCCGGTACAGCACCGCCACCCGCGTATTCGGCTCCGTCCGGCGCAGTTTCTGGATCGTCGAAGCGATGAACATCGCCTCCTGTTCGCCATCCTGCGCCTCGTAGTAACAGACCGGCGTGCCTTCCTCGTTGTCCGTGAACAGCCACTTGCCCTTGCGCGCCTTGTTGCGCGCCACCACCGCCCCGGCGGCGTCGATAATCGTCTTCGTCGAACGGTAGTTCTGTTCGAGACGGATCACGCGCGCGTCCGGAAAGTCTTTCTCGAAGTCCAGAATGTTCTTGATATCCGCGCCCCGCCAGCCATAAATCGACTGGTCCTCGTCGCCCACCACCGCCACGTTGAACGGTGGCGCCGCCAGCAGGCGCATCAATTCATACTGCGACCGGTTCGTATCCTGATACTCGTCGATCATCAGGAACTGCAAGCGCCGGTTCCAGTTCGCCCGCGTCTCGCCATCGTGGCGCAGCAAACGCACCGCCCAAAGCACCAAGTCGTCGAAATCCAGGGCGTTAGCGGCCTGCAACCCGTTCTCGTACTCGTCGAATACCTTCGCCAGACGCGCCATCTTCGGGTCCGCCGCCGCCTTGTAGAAGTCCTGCGGCGTCTCCCGGTGGTTCTTCGCGTGGCTGATCCGCGACAGCGCCGCCCGGTACTGCATGAACTTCTCGTCCAGCCCGACCCGCTTGTAGATCGACTTCACCAGCGCCAGTTGCTCGTCCGCGTCGTAAATCAGGAAGTTTGTGTTAAATCCGCGCCGGAGTTCGCCGAGCGCCGCCCCGTCGCGGCGCAGCAGGCGGACACAAAAGGAGTGGAACGTCGCCACCGTGGGGCCGGCGTCCGTCAATTGGCCCGACAAAAGCTTCAAAACCCGCTCGCGCATCTCGCCGGCGGCCTTGTTCGTGAAGGTGACCGCCAGCACCGAGGGGCCATACACGCCATGATCCCGGATCAGATGACTGATCCGGTGGGTGATGACACGGGTCTTCCCGCTGCCGGCGCCGGCCAGAATCAGCAGGGGACCCTCCACATGCTGAACGGCCTCCCGCTGTTGCGGGTTGAGCCCGGCGAGGAAGTCCATGGGGGATCGAATGGGGCGGGGAGGAATCCTCCGCCCTCATGGATTGTAGCACGCGCTCGCCGAAGCAGGCTATCCTTTTGATAACTCTTGGGTTGTCCGAAGGACAGGAATCCTTTCGATGTTGTAACCTGTGATTGAGCCGGCGCGCCCTAGCATTAGCAGAGATGTAAACAAGCCGCCGGCGATCCTCGCGCCGCATGCTGATCGAATTCGAAATTGTTGAACGAGCCAAGGCCGGTGACCCGGTCGCGTTCAATGAATTGGTCACGGCGTACCGCCGGCGGATCCTTGGGACCATCGCGAGAATGATCTCGCGCCCCGAGGATGTGGAAGATGTGGCCCAAGAGGTGTTCTTGCGGTTGTATTATTCGCTGGAGCAGTTGAGAAGCCCCGAGGTCTTTGAGCCTTGGCTCTACCGCCTGACCGTCAACGCGGCGCTCGATTACCTGCGCAAGCGCAGGCGGCGGCCCGAATCCCGGATGGCGGACCTCAGCGAACAGCAGATGGTCACCGCCGACGCCGTCGCAGGCGCCAAGGCGAACGAAGAGCAAAAGGAAAAATCCCGGCTGCGCGAGTTTGTCGATTCGATCCTCAGCCGCATTTCGCCCGAGGATCGGACGTTGCTGATGCTCAAAGAGGTGGAAGGTCTCTCCCTCAAAGAGTTGGAAAAGGTCTATGATGTGAACGAGAACGCCCTCAAGGTCCGGCTTTTCCGGGCCCGGCAACGGGCGTTGAAGGCGTTTGACGCCTCGCGGGAGGATGGACCCGTGGGAAAGGATGCAAAGCCATGATGCGACCCGGCGATGATCTGGAGCGGCGGTTCGACGAGATGTTGGGAAGCTACCGTGAGGCCGTGCCCGATCCGGAACCGTCAGCAGCTTTCATGCCGAAACTCTGGCAGAAGATCGATGCCCGCCAGAACTATCTCCTCGAGTGGAAACGCTGGACCCAGGGCTTTCTGGCCGGCGCCGTCGCCGCCAGCCTTCTGTTCGTCGTGTTACAGGTGTTGCCGAAGGGCAGCGCCGATTTCTACACCGCCACCTACCTCGAAACCCTGGCCGAAGATCAGGCGCCCGAACGCCTTGTCTACCACGATGTCTCCGGTGACGAAAATGGCGCCCGGCGCGGTCCCGTCTGGCTGCAGGATCTGAGGATGCGATGAAGACCGGCACGCTCCGACTGGCCTTTTACTGTACCGTTCTGTTCGTCAGCGGGATGGCCGTCGGCATCCTGTCTCACCGCTACTACGTTCAGGATGTCGTGGCCGCCAAGGCGCCCCAGAAGCGCGGGCCGGACTTCTACCGCCAGGCGTACATGGCGGAAATGCGCAACCGCCTGAAACTCAGCGACGACCAGGCCACCAACCTCGAAATCATCCTCGATGACATGCGGAACAAGTTCCGCGCTCTTCGCGACGAACAGCGCCCCCGCATGGACCAACTCCAGACCGAACAGACGTCCCGCATCCGCGCTCTGCTCAATCCCGAACAGCAGGCCGAATACGACCTGATGCGGATCGAGCGCGAGGAGAAGCGCAAAGCCGACGAAGCCCGCCGCAAAGCCGAAGAACAGGCCGAAAAGGAAAAACGGAGCCGGTAGGCTCCGTTTTTCGTCCAAATCCGCGATCCGCGCGGCTTAGTTCTTCGTGGCCGACTCTTTGCGGGCAGCGATCTTGTCCTGCATCGCCTTCGAGCGCGCCATCAGTTTCTGGAAGCGGTCCACGCGACCCTCGGTGTCCACCAGCTTTTGACGGCCGGTGAAGAAGGGGTGGCAGCTCGAACAAATTTCCACGCGGATATCGCCCTTGTGCGTGGAGCGGGTCTGGAACTGTGCGCCGCACGCGCAGTGCACGTTCACTTCGTTATAGGCGGGGTGAATGCCAGCTTTCATCGGGGGAAAAACCTCAACCTTCCTAGTATAGCAGGGTTTGATCAGATGTTGGGAGGGGCAGGGCAGGGAAAAGCCCCACAGCCGGGCTCCGGCGATGGGGCTTTCGGTAGCTTTGGTTTCAGACCTGCGGTCTGAAGGTCGCGCTCAATGGCCAGACTGCCAGGACTCTGCCACCATCCGCCTTTCACTGAAGAGATGGCAGCGGAGCCTTTGGAAGTACCGGTTTAGCAGTCGACCACCTCGCGCTTGGGATTACTACCAGGACTCATATTGTTCTGGACCACCTCCTTTCTTCAGTGATGCCCCGATAGTAAGGCAGACCCGAATCGCTGTCAAGAAAAAAATATCTATGACCCAGAATCTGGTATCCATCAACCACCAGCCACAAAATATAGTCGCTCTGTCGCTGGCAGACCAGACGTCTCCGTCTCCGATGGCTCCCTGACCCGCCATGATTGACATTCGCACACTTCTGTGCGAACATCACTGAGTGAAGGGCTCAGAGTTCCTGCGCCGTCTGCAGCGGATCGCGCGCAGGCGCCAGTTGCCTTTCCAGTTCGAGGCCGCACTCGGAAAAGGCAGCCACGGCCGGGTCTGGCTCGCTGACCGCAGCACCACGATGAAGGACCTGAAGAACGAACTGGGCCCCGGTCTGCTGCGGGCCCTGTGCCGGGACCTTGGTATCGACCCGAAGGAGTTGTAGATGTCCACCCTCGCTTTTCCCGCAGTCTTCGAGCGCGACGAATCCAATCGACTGGTCGTCCATTTCCCGGATCTTCCGCAGGCACACACCGACGGCGCAACCCAGGAGGAGGCGTTTGAAGAGGCAATCGACTGCCTCGGCAGCACCATCGCGTTCCTGCTCGCTGATCGTGAGCCCGTGCCCCGGCCTTCACCGGCCAAACCCGGCCAGCAGATCATTCCGGTCCCCCTCTGGGTCAGCGGGAAACTGGCTCTGCACTGGGCTCTTGCCTCGGCCGGAATCAACCAGTCGGCGCTCGCCCGGCGCATGGGCGTCCGGGAGACGGTCGTCCGCCGCCTCCTCGACCCCCGCCACAATGTCCGCCCCGAACGTTTGCAGCAAGCGCTGGCGGCACTCAACGTCCACCTCGTGATGGCGACGCTCGAAGCCGCCTGATTCTGAAGGACTTCTACTTCACCCGGCGAACAACAAGCACCCCCACGATCACCAGCGCCAGTCCCGCCAGCGCCGCCCCCGCCCACAGCCACCACGGCCGGTACCGGAACTCGATCGAGTGCGTCCCCGCGTCCACCACCACCCCCCGGACCAACCCGTACGCATTCAAAACCTCTGCCTTTCGGCCATCCACCGTCACCTGCCAGCCCGGATAATCCAGATCCGTCAGCACCACCATCCCCCGGCACGCCATCCGTGCCTCCAACCGGACCCGCGACGCGTCATAATGTGCAATTTCAACGACATCCGTCCCCTCGCACGGCTCCACCCGCGGCGCCGGTCCGATCACGAACGCCCGCCGCTCCAACTCGAACTCCCGCGGCACCAGTTCCGCCATTGTCCGCCGGACGTCCGCCACTCCCGCCACCTCGTGCACCGCGAACGCCCGGGGCAGGGAATCGGCCCGCCGGTACACCCGCAAACCATCGCGGCTCTCGAACACCTTCTCCTGATATGCGCCCCAAGGCTCCTTCCGGAGCGCGAATTCGACCCCCAGAAGCCGCAAACCAGCGTCTGAATGCGCTTCAAAGTGCTTAAAGTTCGACGTAATGCTCGCCAGATACCCGCCAGACTGAAACACCCCGAACCAGTCCCCGAAGTTGTGCGGCACCTCGGCATCATCCACCGTCACCCGACGCAGACCCGGATACGCCCGGAGGAACCGCGCCGCGTCGCCATGCCGCTCCATCCGCGTCAGCAGTTCGACGCGCTCTTTTTCCTCCCAATTGGGCTGATAAAACGAGTTGGTATTCGCGATTTCGGTCAGAAACAGCCCGCAGCAGCACAAAGCCACCGTCCCGGCCCGGAGCGCCCCCCGCCGCCAGGCCGCCACCAGCGCCGACAGCAACAGCGCCGACAGCATCGTCACCATCGGCCGGTAGTCGATCCCCTCGTGTTCGCGCGTCTGAAAGACCACCAGTAACCGGAGCGCCAGCGCCACCACCCCAAACCACAGCGCCGCCCTTCCCGCTTGCGCCACCCACGCGTGCCGCCGCCGCCGGAGCAGGGCATCGAGCCCGAATCCCGCCAGCATCGCCACCGCGAATCCAAAGACGAAAATCGCCATCGAGGGGCTGCGCGCCTTGTCCACCAGCGGCGCCACGCTATACAGAAACCCATGAAAAGGCGTGTGTTGCGCCAGAGAGAACAGAAGCGCCCCAAACGCCAGCGCCGTGAACCGCCGCGCTTCCATCCGTTTCCAGGCCAGTGCCGCGCCCAGCAGCGCCAGGGCCAGCGCCGCCACCCCCACGTGGGGGTCCGAATGCGCGTACATCCCCGGAAGAATCACCCCCAACAGGCTGATCACCTGCAACCCGAAGTGGCTGTGCACGCTGTACGGCACCTTGCGCTCCCACCCGATCGGCTCCGAGGCCCCCACCCACCGGATCGACAGCTTGCCATACTCCATCGCCGCCAGCACCTGCGGCGCGCTGATCATCACCGCGATCGCGAAAAACAGCGCCGCTGGCGCCAGCAACCGGTAATTCCGCCGCGCCTGCCACAGCCAGACGCCTCCGGCCGCCAGGGAGAGGAAGATCGGGATCTGGTGGTGTCCGCTCAGCCACGCCATCCCCAGAAACAGCCCGCCCAGCGCCGCCGACCGCCACACCCGCTCGCCGCGCAACGCACGGAAAACAAACAGGAAGATCAACGGCGCCCAGACAGCCCCGTTGATCATCTGCGGCCAGTCGTTCGTCCCCAGCCACCCGGCCAGCGAGAATACCAGCCCGCTCAAAATCGCGGCCGCTCGCGTCATTCGCAGATCGCGCGCCAGCCAGTACGCAAACCACCCCGCCATCAGGTGAATGAACACAAAATACCAGTGCAAATGAGTCGGTTTGAGCCAGCCATTGCGCAGCGGAAGGGCATATAGAAGCCAGTTGAGAGGGTAAAACACGCCCGGTTGCGCCTGCCCGGCCAGAGGCTGGCCGCTCCAAAGGTAGGGGTCCCACAACGGCAACCGCCCCGCCTGCCATTCGCCGGCCTGAAACTGGTACCACGGCAGAACCTGGTAGGCCAGGTCCGTCCCGGCGAGCCAGGTGTACTGATCCGTCAGCACAAGGCGCCAGTAGAAGCCCGTCAAAGCGAGCGTCAAGACGGCCCAGGCGAGCAGGCCGCGCCAGCGGCGCGGTGGTGCAAAGTGGGCAGGGTGGTGGTTTTCAGCCATCCCGGGGATCACGCAGCGCAGAGTTAAATATAGCAGAATCAGCGCATTCGGGTATGGCCCCCCGATTGCACAAAAGAAGGGCGAAAGGAGCCAGACCGTCATGAAGCGCCTCTACTCGTTGTTCCCGCTTCCAGGCCTGCTGCTGGCCGGAATCGGCATCGCCGCCCCTTTGTGGGCGCAGCAGCAACCGCCACAGGAGGAAGAAGGACCCGGGCGCGGCGTGGCGCGTCTGAGCCTGATGAATGGCGATGTCTCCGTGCAGCGCGGCGACTCGGGCGACTGGGTTGCCGGGGCCGTCAACGCCCCTTTGCTCGCCGAGGACCGGATCGCCACGGGGCCCACCTCCCGCGCCGAAGTTCAGTTCGACTATCACCACCGCGTCCGCATCGCGCCGGACAGTGAAGTGAAGCTGGCGGAACTCGAACAGCGGCAGTATCTGCTGCAGGTTGCCCGCGGGACCGTGACCTTCACGGCACTGCCCGGCGGCGATGCCCAGGTGGAGATTTCGACCCCCGGCGCGGCCGTCCGGCCCGTCGCCCACGGCAACTACCGCGTCACCGTGCTCCCCGATGGCTCCGCCGAGATCACCGTCCGCTCCGGTGAAGCCGAGATCTTCACCCCGCGCGGGTCCCAGAGGCTCCGCCCCGGCCGGACGATGCTGGTCCGCCCCGACGCCAATGGCGGCCCCGAATTCACCCTGGTGAGCGCCATCGGCCGCGACGCCTGGGACGAGTTCAATGAAGCCCGCGACCGCGACCTGCGCCGCGGCGAGTCCGTCTATCGCAGCTATGTGAGCCGCGACATTTACGGCGCCGAGGACCTGCACGGCCACGGCAACTGGGTCCACGTGCCCCCGTACGGGATGGTCTGGCGGCCGTACGTCGCCGCCGGTTGGGCCCCGTACACGATGGGGCGCTGGGTCTGGCTCGACTGGTATGGATGGAGCTGGGTCAGCCACGACCCCTGGGGTTGGGCCCCC
>DNFG01000470.1:0-239 GCA_003487005.1 Bryobacterales bacterium | reverse complement strand
ACTGGTGCTGGTTCCCGGGCGCTTACGGCGGACGCCACTTCTGGCGGCCCGGTCTGGTCGGCTGGATCGGCTTCGGCGGCCCCAACTGGGGTGTCGGCCTTGGCTTCGGCCGCGTCGGCTGGGTCCCACTCGCCCCCTTCGAGCCCTTCCATCCCTGGTGGGGCCGGGGTATGTACCGCGGCTACCGCGGCGGCAACTTCGTCCAGAACAACATTACGATCGTCAATAACACCAATGTG
>DNFG01000212.1 GCA_003487005.1 Bryobacterales bacterium | reverse complement strand
GGAGTTCGGGCGTGTGCTCTTCCGATCTCACGTTTGAAAAGGGCGCCGTGAGCGCGCGCTGGAAGGCGTCCGACGCCAACGGTGACTCGCTCCAATACAAAGCAGAACTCCGGGGGGCGGGCGAGAGCGAGTGGAAACTGCTGCGGGAACAGATCAGCGAGAACCGCCTGACGTTCGACGGCGCCCGGTATCCCGATGGCCGATACCGTCTGCGGGTGACCGCCTCCGATGCCGTGGACAACTATCCCGAGGCCGCGCTGACGGCTGCCGTCGAGTCGGACGAATTTCTGATCGACAACACCGCGCCCCGGATCGCCAACCTGACGGCCCGCGTCGAGAACGGCCGGATCGTTCTCCGCTTCAAGGCCACCGACAATCTGACGCCGCTGATGGCGGCGGAGTTTTCCGTGAACGGGGGCGACTGGCAATACGCGCAGCCGTCTACGCGGATTACGGACTCGCTGGACCACGATTACGAGGCCTCATTCGCGAGGCCGGCGGGCGCGGAGATCGTCATTGCCGTCCGGGTGAGCGACGAAAACGAAAACACGACGGTGGAGCGGACGATCGTCCGGCCCTGAACCACCCAGCCCATCGGCTAAACTGACAGGTTGACCGAGGGTAGCCTGATATGAAGATCCGCAAAGCGGTGATTACGGCCGCGGGCAAGTCCCAGCGCCGGCTTCCGCTGCAGAACCTGATTGACCGTGACGGGCAGGAGCGCAGCGTCCTGGCGATCCTGATAGAAGAGACGATCCGTGCGCAGATCGAGGAGATCGCGGTGGTGGTGTGGCCGGGCGACGAGGCGGCGTATGAGCAGGTGATCCCGGAACACGCCGCGCGGGTTCGCTTCATCCCGCAACCGGCGCCGCGGGGTTACGGGCACGCGGTCTGGTGCGCGCGCGAGTTCACGGGGGGCGATCCGTTTCTCCATCTGGTGAGCGACCATCTGTACGTGGGCGCCGCGGCGGGGGCCTGCGCGACACGCGTGGTGGAGGTCGCCGAGGCCGAGCGCTGCTCGGTGTCGGCCGTCCAGGCGACGCACGAGAGCCTGTTGACGGGCTATGGGGTCGTCGGGGCGCAGCGCGCGGGGGCGGCCAGCGACCGCTACCGGATCGAGACCGTGATCGAGAAGCCGACGCCGACGGAAGCGGAGCAGAAGCTGGTGGTGCCCGGAATGCGCGCCGGCTACTATCTCTGTTTCTTCGGCATCCATGTGCTGACGCCCGCGATCATGGAGATTCTGGGGGAGACGGTGGCGACGACGCAATCCCGCGTGACGCTCTCGCAGGCGCTGGCGCAACTGGCGGCCCGCGAGCGGTGCCTCGCACTGGAGATGAACGCCCGGCGCTACGATGTGGGCGGGCGTTACGGCCTGCTCACGGCGCAGCTGGCACTGGCGCTCAGCGGGCGGGACCGCGACGAGGTGCTCACGATGCTGGTCCGGCTGCTCGCTTCGCAGGAGCCGTCGCCCCGTGTCTGAACTGGTCCGCATCATCACCAGCCCGGCGCCGGAAGAGCGCAACCGGGCGCTCGATTCGTTCTGCGAGTCCGCCGGCGTGGCCGCGCTACTGGCCGAATGTGAGGCCCTCGACGCGCTTCGCCAGCAGAGCCCCAGCCTGTATGAACGCGTGCGGGCGCTTTTCTTCCTGGCCGCGATCCACCGGTTCCACCTGCCCGGCCGGCCGGGCGTCCCGGAGAATGCGCTGCTGCCGTTCAGCGGATACACCCACCTGCTGGCCCGCCGCTACGAGGAGGCGATCCGTTCGTTCCTTGAAGCCCAGCGCGAGAACGGCCCGAGCGCGGCGCTGAGTTCGGCACTGTCGGCTTCGTTCCGGGGATTGGCGTTTCAGACTCTGGCGGACCAGGTGCGGCGGAGCGTCCGCGCCGTCCGCGGCAATCAGTGGATGTTCCGGACGGGCCATCCCGGGGACTATCCGCTCCGACTCCGCGGCGAGCTGCTGAAGCGCGGGGATTCGTCGCTGTTCCCGATTCTGCGGGAGTCGACGCCGGTCCGGATGGACCTTTCGCACAGCGGCTGGTCGGACATTTTCTTCCTGGGGATGGACTACCCGGAGGGGGCGCGCGTCCTCAACATTTCAATCGACCTGGCGCTGCACGGGCAGGCGGAGCCGGCGCCGCCGGTGGAGGCGTGGCTGCGGGTGATCGACCGGCCGGTGCTTCGCCTCGTGAGTGTCGACCTCCGGGCGGAAGCCGAGATCGAGTCGCTGGCCGAGGTGTTTGATTTCGCGCGGGATTACCTGGGTCTGCTGAAGTCGGCGGTGATCGCTTCGGGGCTGATCCCGGCGGGGCTTGAAGGTTCGGGACAGTCGCTGGGGGATTTGCTATCGCGGCTGACGGGGAGGGCGGGACTGGGTCTGGAGATCGTCAGCAAGGTGAACGATATTCCGAAGGGCTCGCGGCTGGCGGTGAGCACGAACCTGCTGGCGTGCCTGATCAGCGCCTGTATGCGGGCGACGGGCCAGATCACGACGCTGACGGGCCCGCTGGAAGAGTCCGACCGCCGGCTGGTGGCGGCGCGGGCGATTCTGGGTGAGTGGCTGGGCGGGGGGGGGGGGGGG
>DNFG01000270.1:3957-9962 GCA_003487005.1 Bryobacterales bacterium | reverse complement strand
ACGGCCTTCTTGATGGCGTTCGCCGGGTGCGCCGTTCAGCGCGTCCACTTCGAGGCCCGAATCGTCCGCGAAGACGGGGTCGTCCGCAAAGGCAGAATAATGTACGGCCTTCTTGATGGCGTTCGCCTCGAATGTCGCGCCGTCTTCGACGGGCACGGGCAAGCCGCTCAGCCCGTCCAGAGGCTCGATGGAAAGCCCCTTGAAGCCGAGATGATCGACTGCCGCGCGAAATTCGCGCAGCTTGCCCGGATTGGTGGTCGCGCAACGGAGCAGCATCAGCCGGCCAGCACCCGTTCCTGCGCCTCGATCAATTCGCGGATGCCCTGGCGGGCCAGCGCGATCATTTCGGCGAGGCGGTCGTCGGCGAACGCGGACTTCTCGGCCGTGGCCTGGAGTTCGACGAACGCCCCGGCGCCCGTCATGACGACGTTCATATCGACTTCGGCCTGCGAGTCCTCGTCGTAGGCCAGATCGAGCAGGGCCGTGCCCTGAACCACGCCCACGCTGGTCGCCGCGACGAGATCCCGCAGCGGATTGCGCTTCAGCGCGCCGAACTCGAGCATCTTCTTCACGGCGAGCGCCAGCGCGACATAGCCGCCCGTGATGGCGGCCGTCCTCGTACCGCCATCGGCCTGCAGCACATCGCAATCCACGACGATCGTCCGTTCGCCCAACGCCTCCATGTCGACGACGGCGCGGAGCGAGCGGCCGATCAATCGCTGAATTTCGTGGGTCCGCCCGGAGAGCTTGCCTTTATTCACCTCGCGCATGGTTCGCTCGGCGGTCGCGCGGGGAAGCATCGAATATTCGGCGGTCACCCAGCCGCGCCCGGCATTGCGCAGGAACGACGGCACCGTTTCCTCGACTGTCGCCGCACAGAGGACACGCGTGTGGCCCAACTCCAGCAGCACCGAACCTTCGGCGGTGGCCAGCCAGTTCGGCGTCATGGTCAGGGGTCGAAGCTGCGCGGCTTGGCGCTGGTCATTTCTCAACATGGGTCACCAACTCCCTCTCAATTGGCCCGCGCGATCGAGTAGTACAGGATGAATCCCAACACCAGGAAGATCAGGACCACCATCAGGAGACACGGAATCGCGCCGGGCGACTGCGGCCCCGAGGGCTTCTTCTTCCCGCTCACGGGCTTGATTTTTGCCATAAAACTCGATTGTAGCGCCGCCGTCTCAGGCGATGCGCAGATTCTCGAAGCGCGCTTCGAGACCCTCGCCCTTCGGACTGCACGCGTACACGCCCACGCGCGCCACGGCCCCGCCCTGCAGCGGCGCCACGCGCAGTTGCGTCCACTCCGCCCAGACACTCCGCCATTCGACGATGAAGGTGGCGTGTTCGCGCCGGACGCGCAGTTCGATCTCCCGCTGCTCGCGCGGGAAGTCCTGGGTGGACCAGTCCGAATAGCCGCCGCGCGTCACCACCGCGCCCAAACGAGCCGGCCCCTCGGGCTCGAATTCCACGGACGCTTTCAACCATTCATCCTCGCTGAAGCGGACCATGAGCCCTGCCTGATCATACTGATGGACCGGCGCGAAGCGGACCCGCGTCTCCATGGTGAAATCGCCGGTCCACTCCGCCGAGAGAAAGTGCCCGTTGTCGGCCCGGAAGCCGTAGTGGGTGCGCTGCCAGAAGTCGGTCTCCGCATCGGTCCGAATCACCAGAGCGTCTTCCAGCGACCACCGGGCTGGCTCGTTCATCCATGACAACCGAGCGTCGAGCGGCCCGCGGAAGCGCTCGTCGATCACCGCAGACAACGCGCCACCTCGCCGAAGAAGGCGTCCAGCGCATCGAGCGCGGGCTCTTCCAGGCTCTTCAGCGTCAACGCCACGACGACGCGGCCGCGCTGCTCGAGCGCCATCTGAGTCGCCAGAAATTGAGCCCGGTGGTAGTCGGCCGTGTACTTCGCCTCGGGGATCTTCGCCGCCTTTTCGCTCAGCAGGACCGTCGAGAAGCAGCGCCCGTGGCCGATGATCATCTCGTGATAGCTGTGGTTCATGGCCGGGCCTTCGTACAGGTCCACCGGCATTTTGAGCTTCTGCCGGAACACGCGCTCGCCCGCCTTTTCAAGCCGTTTGCGCAGCGCCTGCCCGTCGAGATCATAGCGGGTGTCGCCGAAAAAGGTCAGTTCGCCATACTCGACCGCCCGCGATTCGGCCAGTTGTTTCAGCAGCGCCGCGTAGGCCTCCGGAGCGTCGCGCCCGTCCAGTTTGAACTCGCACGGCAGCCGGTCGTAGTAGAACGTCAACTGCCCCCGGAACTTCTTCTGCCGCGGAGAAGCCTTCATTTTCTGCCATTCCGGCACTTTTTCGATGCCCCCGACGACGCGCGAGTGCTCGTAGAGCGGGTTCGTGATCGCCTTGTACAACTCCACCGACGGCTGGGTGACGAAATTCATCTGCCGCAGCCAGCCGAGCGCGAACACGGCGTAGTGGATGAACTGCATGTAAGCCGACAGCGCCACGCCCGCCGGCAGCACCAGGTGCGCCACCGGATACCCGGCCCGCCGCAGCGCCGCCAGTTTGATCTTGTCCAGCCCCTCCTCGCCCTTGCGCTCCACGGCCAGAAACACGCGGTCCTGCCGCTCGACTTTCGGCGACCGGTAATTCGCCAGCCGCACCGGCTCATTGATGATGATCTTGATCCCGGTGTCTTCGCTCTTGCCGAGCGATTCTTCGAAGTTCTGCTTCGTCCAGAGCGCGGCCGCCGCCATCGCCTTCGAGGTCAACAGCGTCACTTTGTCCCGGCCCTCGCGGCCCTGCGCCTCGAAGAAGGCCGCGAGTTGGAAGGCGGTGTGGACCTGCGCCTCGTCGAGGTTCGTGGCGTTGACCCATTCCGCCACGTCCACGCCCGCCAGCGCCAGCGGATAGAGCGATCCGCGCGTGAGCGGTCCCGAGTGCCGCCCCGCCGTAGCATTGCCATTGTCCAGTTGCAGTTCGACGCGCCGGTATCCGCGCGGCGCGGCGAACTGGTCCAATAGTGAACCGGGCAGCGTCATGTACAGAAAATTCGGCCGCGAATCCAGCTTGTGCCGCTCATACAGGTTGTAGATCTTTTCGAGATTGACGACCGGCTCGAACGACGTCATCCCCATCGCCATCCCGACGACGAGCGTGGAGCGCAGAGCGTCGGCGAGCGAACCCTTCGAGCGCGCCGTGATGTCGTTCAGAATCGCTTTGAGCTTCGCCGGGTCCGTCGAATCGAGGACGTACACGCGCGGGCCCTTCTTCAGCAGCCCCGAGGCCTGGTACATGGACTTGTCCTCGGCCGATCCGCCCATGCCGGCCCAGATCAGGAACTTGAGGGGCGTCCCGTGCGTCTGCCGGATCCGCTCGCGCACCCCGGCCACTTCCTGCTCCACCTGACCCGCCCATTCCGGGTGCTTCGCCGCCAGCCAGGCCAGGTGGAAGAGGCCGTACGAGTTTTTCGTCACCGTTCCGTCCGCCGCGGCCTCCATGCCGATCAGGATGAGGGGATTGCGCCCGGCATTCAGTCCGGCAAGCCGGGTCCGCCGCGCCTTTGCGTCCACCGCCTGCAGTTTGGTCAGAATCCGCTCCTCGGCAAAACGAACGGCCATGGGCGCGGAAGGGGGAGTATCGTTATACAGCGAGAGCTTCACGCTGACCTTTGTACCACAAGGCCGCCGGTCTCCCCGGCGCTATGATGAAAGCATTATGCTGCTTCGCGCCGCCTTCGCCGTCTTCGCTCTGCTGGCTCTTAGCGCCTGCGGGGGCGATTCCGGCACGCTCCTCCCGCCTCTCCCGATGGAGGCCGCCGGCTGGAAGCGCGCAGCCCTCGAAGTGCCGCCCGTGGCCGAGGCGCCCGAACAGGCGCGCGCCCTTGGCGTCCGCTCCTGGTCCCGCACCCGGTACCAGCGCGACGGCGAATCTCTCAATGTCTCCGCCTTCGCCTTCGCAAGTGAGACCGCCGCCTTCGAGGCGCAACAGAAATGGCAGCGGCCCCGGCACACCACGACGTTCTATCAAGGCCCGCTTTTCCTCGTCTGCGAGGCGCCCACGCTGACCAGCGTCGAAATGCTCAGCTTCACCGGAGCCCTCGAAACGGAATGGCTCAAGCCGCCCCAGCCCTGAACTCCGCCGCCCCCGCCGGCGTCGAGCGCTTCTATCAGGTCTGCCTCCTCGGCATGCTCGCCAGCGGCTACTGCGCCGTGCTCGGCTCCCAGGCCCTCGATTGGCCCACCGCCCTGCTCGCCGGCGCCGCCCTCCTCCTCCGCGCCGCCCAACTCGCCGGCTGGGCCCATTTTCACATCCCCGACCGCTGGGTGACCCTCGCCACCATCCTCTATATCGCCTTCTTCGCCGCCGACTATTTCCTCCTCTCGCGCGACTTCCTCGCCGCCACCGTCCACCTCGTCTTCTATGTCGCCATTGCCAAGCTCCTCACCGCCCGCTCCCCGCGCGACTTCCTCTTCCTCGAGATGATCGCCTTCCTTGAACTCCTCGCCGCCTCCGTCCTCTCCACCAACCCCACCTTCTTCGTCTTCCTCGTCCTGTTCCTCTTCTTCACCATCGGCGCCTTCGCCAGCGGCGAGATCCGCCGCGCCTCCACGAGGGGGCCGCGGGTCCCTCGCCCCGGCGCCCAGGCCGGTACGCCTGTCGGAGTCCGCCTCTCCTGGCTTACGGCCCTCAGCGGCGTCGCCATCCTCCTCATTACCGCCGCCCTCTTCTTTGTCCTGCCCCGCACCGCCCGCGCCGCCCTCGAAAAGCTCGCGCCGAACTCCGGCCGCCTCTCCGGTTTCGCGAATGAACTCACACTCGGCCAGACCGGCGAAATCCGCCGCCAGGGCGCCGCCGTCATGCACGTCCGCTTCAATGGATCCGCGCCCGAAGGCCTCCGCTGGCGCGGCAACGCCCTCGCCGAATTCGATGGCTGGAAATGGTACAACACCTACGCCAAACCCCGCGTCCATCACCCCGTCCAGGGCCTCCTCAAACTCGCCGGCGATGACCAGCGCCGCCAACCCGGCGCCCGCCTCGACTACGAAGTCGTCCTTCACACGCCCCCCTCGGACGCCCTGTTCATCGCCGGCCTCCCCGAATACCTCCGCATCCCCGCTCCCGCCCTCGTCGAAACCCCCACCGGCGCCTTCAAGATCCCCCTCTACGACACCGGCAACCTCCGCTACATCGTCCACAGTTTCCTCGGCGAACCCGCCGCCCAACCCGCCAACGGCGCCGGTCTCACCGAAACCGAGCGCAACCACAACCTCCTGCTCCCACCCACCGACCGCCGCATCCTCGCCCTCGCCCGCGAACTCACCTCCGCCCACGCCGACGACTTCCGCCGCGCCCGCGCCATCGAACACTTCCTCCGCCACCAACTCGCCTACTCCCTCGAACCCCTCGAACGCGAACCCGCCGACCCTCTCGCCCACTTCCTCTTCGAACGCCGCAAAGGCCACTGCGAGTACTTCGCCTCCGCCATGGCCGTCATGCTGCGCGGCGTCTGGATCCCCGCGCGCGTCGCCACGGGCTTTCTCGGCGGCAGCCGCAACCCACTGAGCGGCTGGCATGTCGTCCGCGCCTCGGACGCCCACGCCTGGGTGGAAGCCTGGATCCCCGGCCGGGGCTGGGTGGCGTTCGACCCCACCCCCGCCGCCCCGGCCCAGTCCGCCCTGCCCGCGTGGTCGCGCCTCTCGCTCTGGGCCGATGCGTTCGACATGTTCTGGCAGGAGTGGGTCCTCGGCTATGACCTCGACCGTCAGTTAACCCTCGCCTTCGAAGTCGATCGCGGCCGCCGCAACTTCAACCTCCGCTCCGCCGGCGCCTGGTGGAACAGCCTCACGACCCGCCTCGAAAGATCACGAGAAGCCGCCGCCGCTTCCCTGCCCTGGCTTCTCGCCGCAATCGCCCTCATCGCCGCCGCCGTTCTCGCCGGACCCCGCCTGCTCCGCTGGCGCCGCGATCAACTCCGCCTCCAGCGCTGGCGCCGCGGCGAAGGCTCCGCCTCGGACGCCGCCCTGCTCTATCGCAAAATGC
>DNFG01000270.1:0-3614 GCA_003487005.1 Bryobacterales bacterium | reverse complement strand
GCAAAGCCCCCGGCCAGACCCCGCTCGAATTCGCCCGCAGCCTGCCCGATCCCGAACTCGCGTCCCTCGTCGTCCGCTTCACCCAGGCCTATCACGACCTCCGCTACGGCGCGCACCCGCCCGCCGCCGCCCTCATGGCCGGCCTGCTCGCCTCCCTCGCTCCGCGCCGGGGCTAATTCCGGCTTCGCCCCTCCTTCACCACCTTCTCCAGCAGCGCCGCCATCCGCTTCGCCACCTGCGGATACTTCTGCACGACGTTGTTCCGCTCCCCGAGATCCACCTCCAGGTCGTACAACTCCTCCGGCGCATTCGCCGGCCGGTTGCCCCCGTTCCAGTGCAGCGATCCCGATCCCCGATCCGCCTTCGGGATGTACTTCCACTTGCCCGCCCGGATTGCCAGAATCCCCGCGTGCTGCACCAGATGTTCACGCCCCGCGCCGGACTCGCCCAGCAACGCCGGAAGCACATTGAAACTGTCCACGCCCTCCTGACCCGACAACCCCACCTCCGTCAGCGCGGCCAGCGACGCCATCAGGTCCACCTGCCCCACCAGCGCATCCGATACCCCCGGCTTCACGCGCTCCGGCCACTTCACCAGGAACGGCGTCCGCGTCCCGCCTTCGTAGATGCTGTACTTGCCCCCGCGCAGTGGACCCGCCGGCAGGTGGCCGTTCAGATCCTCGAACGCCCCGTCCTCATAACCGTCATCCACCACCGGACCGTTGTCGCTCATCACGATCAGCAGTGTGTTCCGCGTCAGGTCGTGCCGCTCCAGAGCATCCATGATCCGCCCCACCGACCAGTCGAATTGCACCGTCGCATCGCACCGGATCCCGCACTCGCTCTTGCCCTGAAACCGCGGATGCGGCACCCGCGGCACATGAATGTCGTGCGTCGAAAAATACAGAAAGAACGGATTTTCCTGCTGTTTGGCGATGAAATCCGTCGCTTTTCGCGTGATCGTGTCCGCCATGCCTTCGTCCACCCAGCGCGCCGCCTCGCCGCCCTTCATGTAGCCGATCCGGCTGATGCCGTTCACGATCGTCTGGTCGTGCCCGTGGCTCGGGAACCAGCGCAGCATCCCCGGATTGTTTACGCCCGTCGGTTCGCCTGGAATCGGCTTGCCGTACTGCACCGTGATCGGGTCGTTCGGGTCCAGACCCACCACCCGCCCGTTCTCCACATAGACGCACGGCGTCCGGTCCCCCGTCGCCGGGATCAGGAACGAATAGTCGAAACCGATCGCCTCGGGCCCCGGCTTCACTTCCGCGTTCCAGTCCACGTTGCCCGCGCCCAGACCCAGGTGCCACTTGCCCACCACCCCCGTCGCATAGCCGGCCTTCTTCAGGACCGACGCCACCGTCGTCCGGCCCGGCTCAATCAGCATCGGCGCGTCGCCCGGCAACACCCCCGACCCGGGCTTACGAAAAGCATATTCGCCTGTCAACAGTGAATACCGGCTGGGCGTGCACGTCGCCGACGAACAGTACGCGTTCGTGAAACGCAATCCCTGCGCCGCCATCCGGTCCAGGTTCGGCGTCCGCACGCGCGTCGCCCCGTACGGACCCGTGTCTCCATAGCCAATATCGTCCGCGTAAATCAGAACAATATTCGGCCTTCCGCCCGGCGCACCCGTGGCGCGCGGCAGCATGAGCGGGCCTCCCAGAGCGCCCGCGGCGGTGTACAGGAATTGTCGTCGATCCATGGCTACCGGGTAGTCTATCCCAGTAGCGCGCGGCTAGGCTTTCTTCGCCAGTTCGACCAGTTGCTTGCGCAGAGCCCTTGCGGCGAGGCGCTTCAGATTCTTGCGTTTCCGTTCACGGTGGTAGCGGGCGCGATCGCCGTTGCGTGCTGACATGGTCCCTCAAGCCTAGCACTCTCTCGCCCGCCCCGTCTCTCTGATACGCTGGCAGTCATGCTGCGGACCACGCCCGCGTTGCCCGCCGCCCGTATAATGAAAGACTGATTCCGAAGGGTCCTTTTCCATGCCTCCATCTACCGATGATTTCGTCCGCTCCAACCAGGAGCGCTTCCTCGAAGAACTCAACCAGTTCCTCCGCATCCCCAGCATCTCCACCCTCCCCGAACACAAGGACGACGTCGCCCGCGCCGCTCAGTTCACTGCCGACAGCCTCAAACAGGCCGGCCTCGAGAACGTCGAAATCATTCCCACCGGCGGCCACCCCCTCGTCTATGCCGACTGGCTCCACGCCCCCGGCGCACCCACCGTCCTCTGCTACGGCCATTACGACGTCCAGCCCCCAGACCCCCTCGAACTCTGGAAGACCCCGCCCTTCGAGCCCACCCTCCGCGACGGCAACATCTATGCCCGCGGCTCCGCCGACGACAAAGGCCAGATGTACATGCACGTCAAGGCCGTCGAGACCCTGATGGCCGTCCACGGCGGCAAACTCCCCGTCAACCTCAAGTTCCTCGTCGAGGGCGAAGAGGAGATCGGCGGCAAATCCATCGCTGAATACGTGCCGCAGGCCAAGGAAAAGCTCAAGGCCGACGTCGCTCTCGTTTCCGATACCGCCCTCTATGCCGAAGGCGTCCCCACCCTCTGCATCGGTCTCCGCGGCCTTGTCTACATGGAAATCGAAGCCAAAGGCCCGGGCCGCGACCTCCACTCCGGCCTCTATGGCGGCGCCGCCCCCAACGCCGTTTATGGCCTCATCGAACTCCTCGGCAAGGCCAAGGACGCCGACGGCCGCATTCTCATCCCCGGCTTCTATGACGATGTCGCCGAACCCGCCGCCGCCGAAATCGATAGCTGGAAATCCCTGCCCTTCGACGAAGCCGCCTTCCTCAGCCATGAAGTCGGCGCATCCCGTCTCACCGGCGAGCCCAATCGCATGATCCTCGAACGCGTCTGGTCGCGGCCCACCCTCGAAGTCCACGGCATCGCCGGCGGCTTCACCGGCGCCGGCGCCAAGACCGTCATCCCCGCCGCCGCCACCGCCAAGGTCTCCATGCGCCTCGTCCCCGACCAGGAGCCCGAGAAGATGTTTGACCTGTTCTCCGCCTGGGTCGCCGCCAACGCCCCCCAGGGTGTCGAACTCTCCGTCCGCAAACTCAGCGGCGCCCCCGCCACCGTCGTCAATCCCGACCACCCCGCCATCGCCTTCGCCGCGGAAGCCTTCGAGGAGGTGATGCAGGCCAAAACCGTCTTCATCCGCTCCGGCGGCTCCATCCCGATTGTCGGCGAATTCGCCCATCATCTCGGCATTCCGACCGTCCTGATGGGCTTCGGTCTCCCCGACGACGGCCTCCACTCGCCCAACGAGAAGTACAAACTCGAGAACTTCTATCTCGGCATCCGGACCGTCGCCCATTTCTTCGAAAAGTACGGCGCCAGCCGCGGTTAAGAGGATCATCCAAGGCCCTGTGTCCCAGCCCGCGTCGCAGTCCGAGAGCGTGTTCCGCCACGCGGGCATTGCCAGCTTCGCGGTCCTGCTGAGCCGGATCAGCGGCCTCGTGCGTGAAGGCGTCATGTCCCGCCTGTTCGGCGCGGGCGCGGCCATGGACGCCTTCATCGTCGGTTTCCGCATCCCCAACCTGACTCGCGACCTGTTCGCCGAAGGCGCCCTCTCCGCCGCCTTCATCCCCACCTT
>DNFG01000117.1 GCA_003487005.1 Bryobacterales bacterium | reverse complement strand
GACGCTCTTCCGATCTACCACCCCGATCACCGCCGCCAGCAACACACTGTGCCGCAGCGTGAACCGAAACAGTCGCGACTCATCCCCCGTCGCCACCCCCGTCGCCGCCCCTGCCACCGCGATGCTCTGCAGGCTGATCATCTTGCCCATCACGCCCCCGCTTGAATTCGACGCCGCCATCAGCACCGCGTTCAAATCCAGCCGGTTCGCCGTCACCACCTGCAAATTCCCGAACAGCGCATTCGCCGACGTGTCGCTCCCCGTCAGGAACACGCCCAGCCACCCCAGCAGCGCGCTGAAGAACGGAAACGCGCCCCCCGTGGCCGCGAACGCCAGTCCCAGAGTCCCCGTCGCCCCCGAATAGTTCATCAGGAACGCCAGTCCCAGCACCGAGCACACCGTCAGCGTCGGCTTCGCCAACTGCTGCGCCGTCGTCACCAGCACCTTCTTCAGCAACGAAACCGGCGCCCGCAGAATCAATGCCGACAGCAGGCACGCCAGCAGACACGCCGTCCCCGAAGCAGACAACAGATTCAGCGTGTACCGCGCCGCGTATGCCGTCTCTCCCGCTGTCACCGGCGGCGCCTGCAGGATCTGGTTGTGCAATCCCGGCCAGTCAATCACCCGCGTCATGCTGTTTAGCGCGTCTTTCAACGCAGGATTTCCCCACGCCAGCACACAAATCACCAGCATCCCGAACGGCGACCATGCCAGCAGCACCCGCCCCACTCCATGCTTCGGCGGCTTCACGCTCGGCGCGTGCTCCCCCTCCAGCTCAAACTTGTCCTTCGGCTTCCAGAACCGCAGCAGCACCAGAATCGCCGCGATCGCTGCCAGCGAACTCAAAATATCCACCAGTTGCGGACCCACGTAATTCGACACCAGCCACTGCGTCACCGCGAACGCCGCCCCGCAACCCAACGCCACCGGCCAAACCCCCGCCAGCCCTCTCACCCCGCCCATCACCAGCATCAGATACGCCGGCACGATCAACGAAATCGGCGCGCAGATCCGTCCCACCGCCGCGCTCAACTGCTCCAGCGGCAACCCCGTGATCCCCGCCAGCGTGATCACCGGAATCCCGATCGACCCGAACGCCACCGGCGCCGTGTTCGCCAGCAAACAGATCCCCGCCGCGTAGAACGGCGAAAAGCCCAGCCCCGTTAACATCGCCGCCGCCACCGCCACCGGCGTCCCGAATCCGGCCGCCCCTTCCACGAACGCCCCGAACGCGAACGCGATCAGCAGCGCCTGCAACCGCCGGTCCTGCGTCAATCCCCCGATCGAGTCCTTAATAACCTCGAAATGCCCCGTTTCGAGCGTTAACCGGTACAAAAAGATCGCCCAGAACACGATCCATGTAATCGGCAGCAGCCCGAACGACGCCCCCAGCAGCGACGCGCTCACCGCCTGCCCCGCCGGCATCCCGAACACCCCCACTGCCATCGCGAACGCCGCCCCCAACCCCGAAAGCGCCGCAATCCATGCTGCCGTCCGCTTCACCCCCAGCAGATACAGCAGAACGAATAATGGAACCGCCGCCGCCAGCGCTGAATACGCCAGATTGCCGCCGAGCGGCGTGTAAACCTGTTGCCACATGGCTTCCGATTCTAACGGACCCGGCGCTCCGCCACCAGTACGTGCCGCGCCGCCCCCGGCACTTTATGCATCGTCGGCTCCGTGAAACCCGCTTCCGTCAGCATCCCCGTGTACTCCGCCAGCGTGTACGCGTCCCCTGCCGGCGTCGTCGCCAGCATCTGTACCGCAAACCATGCCGGCGCCGACGGCGACACCCGGTCCTCCTCCGGTACATGCTCCACCAGCACCACCCGCCCCTCCGCCGTCAGCGCCGCCCGCGCCCGTTCCAGTATCCCTGTCGCCGTCGCCGTGTCGAAGTGATGCAGGAAATTCGCCAGCAACACCGTGTCATAACCCGTCCCCCAGTCCGTCGCCAGGGCATCCCCCGGCAATCCCCGCCACTGCTCCGCCATCCCCGCCTCCTTCGCGTTCGCTTCCGCCAACCTCAACACCCCCGGCCAGTCCAGTGCCGTCACCTCCCGCGCCGCCCCCGATTCCAGCAGTCCGATCCCGTATTTTCCATGACCCGCCGCCACCTCCAGCACCCGCCCCGCCGGCGCCGCCACCTCCGCCACCTTCAGCACCGTCGTGTACATCAACGGAGCCATCCCCTTCGCGAACTCGATCCACATCGGATGCTCCGGCTCCAGCGCCCCCGCTCCGTCCGATGCCGTCCCCCCCTTCTTCACCGCCTCCGAGAACCGCGCGTACGCCCCCGTAATCGCTTCCGACAACTGAAATTTCACCGAATCGCCCAGGAAACGCGCCGATTTCCGGTCCAGAAACAGCGCACTCTCCGCCGTCAGTCGATAACGCCCCTCCGCCTTCGTCAACAGATGCAGCACCACCAGCGCGTCCGCCAGCACCCGCGCCCCCTTCTCCGCAATCCCCAACCGCGCCGCCAGCGCCTCCGCCGTCTCCACGCCTTCACCCACCACCGTGAAAATATCCAGTTCCATCGCCGTCCGGATCACGGCCGTCCGCTGAAAGCCATTCACGGCCTCAATGAAGCGCAGGGGAGTCGGTTCAGTCATTCAGTCACCTTCGGTCTCCGCGGCGCCGGCGGCCGCCGCGTGAAATAGCGCACCCACGCCAGTTCCCGCCCCGCCGCGTCAAACTCGTCCAGCCAGTACGCCCGGAACTCCTGCTCCAGCTTCAATGCCCGCCGCTCCGTCTTCTCCAGTGCCCCCCGCAACGCCTCCGACCCCTGCGCCGGCAGCCGCAACCGCCCCGCCAGCACCTCGCAATCCTGCCTGCTTCCAAGCAACGACTGAATCTTCCGCACCGCCCCCAACTTCTCCTCCAGCCCCGGCCCATACAACGGCCGGAACATCTCCAGCGTGTACCGGAACCGCTTCGCCGCCAGCCGGAAATTGTGCAGATCCACCGGCGCCGCCGCCCCCGCCAGCAACACCCGCCCCGCCGCGAAAAACTCCCGCGTCACCGCCGGCAACTGCACCCGCGCGTTCTCCCCCGCGCTCAACCCGGGATCCCAGTCCAGGCTCCGCCCCTTCTTCATCCCGCTTCACTCCAGCCCAACCGCGCCCGCCACTCCACTTCCAGATCCTCCGCCCGCAACAAACAAACCTGCCCCAGCAAGAACAACTCTCCCCGCCGGCGCTCCGCCCGCATCTGCACCACCACCGCGTCCTCCGCCTCCACCCCCAACTCCGCCAGCGCCTCCATGCCCACATCCAGGTCCCGGACCACCGCCGCCGCGTCCATCACTACCTTCATCCGCCCCCGGATCTTCTTCACCGCCTTGCCCGGCAACAGCGGCGCAAAGATGCGCAGTGCCTGCGAAAACCGCCGGATCGACACCCGCAAATCATGCACCGCCTCTTCATCCGGCGCCCGCGTCGCCCGCTCCAGTTCCTCGAAAAAGCGCGCCATCCGCGCCTCCGTCTCCCCGCGCGCGAACTCCGCCGCCCCCCGCTCCCACGCCTCCCGCCGCACTGTCATGTCTCCTCCCTCGTCACCACCAGCGCCCGTTCATACGCCTGCCGGAAAAACTCCCCAGTCCCCTCCACCGCCCACTGCTCCAGCCCCGTGTCCACCGGCGACTGCACCAGCAACTCCACCGTCCCGTTCTTCACCGCGCACCCGATCCCCTCCACCCGCTGATCCCGGCTCCGGTCGAGCGCGTCCGCCACCCGCAACAACGGCGCCAGCATCATCACCGACTTCCGCTGCTCCGGTGTCAACGTCTGGTACTCCAGATGCCGCGCCACCGGCACAGCCTTCCGGTGATACCGGCACAAAATCGCCACCTGCTCCCGTTCCTCCGCCGTGAATCCCGCCAGATCCGACCTCGAAACGATGTAATGCGAATGTTTGTGATGACTCGTGTCGTTGATCGCGTGACCCACATCCCGCAAATACGCCGCCGCCTCCAGCAATCGCCCCTCTTCCGGCGGCCGCTTGTGCAGCGGCGCCAGCGCGTCGAACAACTCCCGCGAAAACCCCGCCACGTGCCGCGCATGCCGCAAATCCACCCCAAACCGCCGCGCAAATCGCTCCACCATCGCCCGCTGTTCCCGGTCCAGCCTCGCCCGCTCCCGGCCCACGCCCCGCAGTGCCAGATCCCGGATCAATCCGTCACGGACCCCCGCCGCGCAGTACGCCAACTGCGGGATCTCAAACTCCTCCAGCACCCGCAACAGCACCGCCGCGCCTGGCAGGATGATCTCCGCCCGCCTTGGTCCGATGCCCGTCAACTTCCGCCGCGCCGCCAGGTTCATCGTGCTCAACTGCGCGTACAACTTCCGGATCTCGTCCGTCGTCGCCCGCCGCCGGTCCGCCAGGTCCCGTTTCGTCCGCGGGATCCGGTTCACCGCGCACACCACCGCCGATGCCGACGCCGATGTCCCGATCGCCCGCGCAAACCCGCCCCGAGGAATCCGCCGCAACACCACCGCCAGTTTCTCGTCGATATACTCCCGCAGCCGCTCCAGATCCTCCCGCGACGGCGGATCCTGGCTCACAATCAGCGACTGGATCCGCACCGCCCCCAGCGGCCGCGAAAACGCCGTCTGCATCTGCCCCTGTACCGCCTCGATAATCTCCGCGCTCCCGCCCCCAATGTCGATCAGCAACACCCGCTCCTCCGGATGCGGCCACCGCGACTCCACCCCCAGATGAATCAGCCGCGCTTCTTCCTGCCCCGAAATGATCTCGACCGGAACCCCCGCGATCTCCGTCGCCCGGTCCAGAAAGTCGTCACTGTTCGACGCGTCCCGCAGCGCCGCCGTTGCCACCACGCGCACCGCCAGCGGCGAAAGCCCCTTGTATACCCCCGCCATCCGCCCCAACACGCCCAGTACCTCCTCCACCACCCGCGGATCCAGTTGGCCGGTCCGGAAAACACACTCCCCCAACCGCGTCACCTGGCGCTCTTCCGCCAGCGTCTCCACCACTCCATTCCGGTCCGCCTCCGCCACCATCAGGCGGATCGAATTGCTTCCCACATCAATGGCCGCGTATCTGGGCATCTGGCGTTACACTAAAACTCTCCGGATTGCCATGATTATCGCCCACCTCCTCCTTCTGGTGCTAACCGCCGCCTCCGCCGCGGCCCAGCCCCTCAGACCCTTCGAAGCCCCCATCCTCGCCGCCGTCGACGCCCGCACCGAACGCTTCGGCCAGATCTCCCGCCAGATTTGGGAACATCCCGAAACCGGCTACCAGGAGTTCAAGAGCGCCGCCCTGCTTCGCGACGAACTCAAGGCCAACGGCTTCCGCATCACCGAAAACGTGGCCGGCATTCCGACCGCCTTCATCGCCGAATGGGGCTCCGGAGCCCCCATCATCGGCATCATCGGCGAATACGATGCCCTCCCCGGCCTCTCGCAGCAGGACATCCCTCAGCGCCAGGCCCGCGTCGAAGGCGCTCCCGGTCATGGCTGCGGCCACAACCTCTTCGGCGCCGCCTCCGCTCTCGCCGCCGTCGCCGTCAAACACCACCTCGAATCCACCAGAACCCCCGGCACCATCCGCTTCTACGGCACCCCCGCCGAGGAAGGCGGCGGCGGCAAAATCTACATGATCCGCGCCAACGCCTTCCAGGACGCCTCCGTCGTCCTCGCCTGGCACCCCCTCGACCGCAATGAAGCCGACAACAACCCCTGGCTCGCCAACGTCTCCGGCCGCTTCCGCTTCACCGGGCGCTCCGCCCATGCCGCCGCCTCCCCCGACGCCGGACGCTCCGCCCTCGACGGCATCGAGATCATGACCCACGCCCTCAATCTCCTCCGCGAACACGTCCCTCAGGAAACCCGGATTCACTACGTCATCACCAAAGGCGGCGACGCCCCCAACATCGTCCCCGAAACCGCCGAACTCAGTCTGATCGCCCGCCACCCCGACCAGCGCCAACTCGAATCCATCTGGGAGCGCGTCCTCAATACCGCCCAGGCCGGCGCCCTCGCCTCCGGCACCACCATGAACTTCGAAATCTCCTCCAGCTACACCAACATGGTCCACACGCCCTCCCTCGTCGCCCTCCTCGACCGCAATCTCCGCGCCACCGGCGGTGTCCACTATTCGCCCGAGGAGCGAACCTTCGCCGAAGCCCTCCGCAAGAGAATGGTCGACCTCCCCGAGGACCTCCCCCTCGGCTCCGAACGCGAGATCCAGCCACCCCGCCGCGACCTCGTCTACGCCTCCACCGACGTCGGCGACGTCAGTTGGGTCGTCCCCACCGGCCACTTCCATGCCGCCACCTTCCCGCCCGGCACCCCCCTGCATACCTGGATGTCCACCGCCGCCGCCGGCACCTCCCTCGGCCGCAAAGGCATGGTTGTCGCCGCCAAAACCCTCGCCCTCTCCGCCGCCGAACTCCTCCACAACCCCCAACTCGCCGCCCAGGCGCGCCAGGACTGGCTCAAATCCATCAACAACCGCACTTACAAATCCCTCCTCCCCGCGGACCGCAAACCAGCCCCGCGCTGACACACTCCAGGCCGGGAATCCGCCATCCCGGTTGATGCCCCCCACGAACATCCGCTACAACACCAGCGCCGCCGTCGTCGGCGCCATCCTGCTGCCCATCCCCCTCGTCTTCCTCCTGATCGGCTGGATGATGATCATCGCCCAATGGAACGAAGGCATCATCATCGTCTCCTGCACGGCCCTGTACATCGCCGCCCTGCTGGCCGCCCTCCGCTTCGTCCAGGTTCCCGTGCGGGTGGCGCTGTCTTCGGACGGGATCTGGATTCAACCGGTTCGCCACTTCCAGCCCTACCGCCACCTCGAGAGCCTTCTGCCCTGGTGCCAGATCTCCACCCTCTACCTCGTGCAGCGCCCGCGCCAGCGCGATGCTTCCGATCTCGCTCTCGCCATCCGTCGCGGCCGCGCCACCGGCTATCTGACCGCCCCCGCCGCCATCCTTGAAAGCGTCCTCGCCGATGCCCGGCGCCAACTCGAACCCGCGGGACGCGGCGACATTGTTCAGACCGCCGTCCTCTCCGCCGCCCGGGAGCGGAACCAAAGCCGCTTCTATCGGTGGTCCGTCGCCATCGCTGCTGTTCTCTCCCTGCTTGTTCTCATCCTCCGCCTGCTCGAGGCCTTCGAACTTCTTTGACCTCCGGTATACTGCTTTGATGATCGGTCCGGGCCAGGATGAACAGAACCGCCGGGAGTGGGAAGACCCCGCCAACTGGACTCTGCCCGTCGGCATCTACTTCAGCAAGCGCGACACCCGCTGGATCGTGCCCAAACGCAACCCGATGCTGGGCTGGACCTTCAACCTCGCCACCCAGAAAGGCGCCTGGTTCTTCCTCGGCTCCTTCCTGATCCCCATCCTCATCCTCGCCGCCGTGATCGTTGCCCTCGGATTTTCGATGGCCGCCCGCTGAGCCCGTTCACTTGCCCGCGGCGGGGAAGGTCACAGGCAGTACGTCCAGCGAGGCGAGTGTCAGCGCCAGCAGCCTGTAGGTATCGTAGTAGTCGCCGAACTTCAGCTTTTCCCTGGTGTCATTGTCGCTATTGATGATATTCAGCGTCTCCTGCGTCACCGAGTGGACCGTCGCCGCCGGCACGCCAATCTTCCGGAATGACTCGGAGTCCGTCGTCCCCACTCGGCCGATATCCACCAGCGACAACTTGATCTGCAATTTCACCGCCAGGGAGTGAATCCGGTTATTCAAAGCCAAATCGCCTCCGCTGAACCAGAGATTCGGCTGCCCCAACCCCAGACAATCCAGGTTGATCATCGCTTTCGGGCGCGGCAATGTGCCCTTCTTAACCCTTTCCGCATAGAACCGGGACCCCACAAGTCCCTTTTCCTCCGCCGTAAATGCCACAAAACGGAAGGTATGCTTCCGTTGAGTCTTCGCCAGACTCTCGTAAAGCGATGGCAGCAGACTCGCACCCGACCAGTTATCCAGCGCGCCTTCCCCGCGGAAGTAATCGAAATGCGCCCCCACCAGATACTCCTCCTCCGTCTCTCCCGGCAAAACACAGACCAGATTCGGGTATTTCTCCCGCCGGACCGGCTGTTCGCTCAACCGGTCACCCGTGCACCCGGCGTTCTCGAACATCGCTTTCAGCCGCCGGTATCGCTCCTCCATCTCCGGATGGACCATCTCGAACCGCTCGCGGATCTTCCCCTCCACCACCCGCTCGTAATGCAACTGGGTTTGCCCGTTTGCCCCGGCCATCAACAGAAGAAAACACGCAATAATCCGTCCCGGCATGACGTAAATCTATCAGACACGCGAGTCCTGAACAAGCGGGAGAAACCCTGCGACGCACAACGCGAATCACCCGCAGGCTCGTGCCGAATATTGCCGGATGTCTGTTTTGCTGTGCGAAGGTATCGGACGGATCTGGCTCCTTCGCGAAATCCGGGTTCTTCGAGTTTCGTCGGGCACCTTGGAGGGGATTTGCGCGGGATTGGGCACGGATTCGGGTGTGGGAAGGGAGTCGGGGAGGGGTGTGTCGACCATGCGGGAAGTGGTCGTCGCCGTGGCCGCTGACTAGCGCGGATCAGTTGCACTCTTCTGAATAGCTGCCGTGGAAACCGCATGCGCCTGCGCGCTGTGCGGCTTGTGTGCCTGGCTCCCGATACGATACTTACTCACAGCGGTGCCAGAGATGAAAGACGGTGATATCAGTCGCAGGGCCTTTGCCGTCGGGCCATGTGAACGCACGACGATGCCTGGAGAGGTAAACTGCCTCCGCCTCTGCACAGGTGGCGGCTCCGGCCTCTTCGCATGGCTGGAGTTGCTGGACAACGGCAAGTGACTGTTGTCTGGCGGAGGCTGCCATGGCGGGAACAAGGTGCCCGGCGATGCTTCTACCGTTGCGGACGTAACCAAGCATCATTGCATCCTGCATCGCCCATGCGTAGTCGCCATTCACGAATCGGATCAGGCCGTCGTCGCAATACGCGCTCCCGGCAGCATGGTCTCCATCGACCGGCTTGCATTCGACAAAAAGGGCGTCGTGTGAGGAAAGAACGGGGCGCGACTCAGATTCCCCATGGCGGAGTTTGAAAGAGAGGTCGGGCGTCTTCGCGAGCTTTTCGCCGTTGTAGTTCGTGACTTCAGCATGACGAACAACACGGTCATAGAACGCGGAGTTGAAGCCAATGACTTCGCCTGTCTGGCGAAGGTCGTTTTCAAGTACGTTGAAAAGCTGTTCCGTGATGCGATCCTCTCGCTCTGCGGCCAGTGGGAAACCTCGATCTCGCAGCTTCTCAAACGCCTTCATTAGCACGCGCCGAAGCAGAAGGATCACCGGCAAGCCCAAACGCGGATGTGGGAGGTGGTATTGATCCGATCGCACGCCAAGTGTGAAAAAGCCAGTTGTGCCCCTCGCCCTCATGAATGCTCCGGGAGTCCGCATGAACCCAAGCGTTCGCGGATGATGTGTTGGGCGCAGAGACGCGCGCGGGTGATGGTCCACCACCGGCGCTGGTTCAAGAGGCCGACAAGGAGGCCACGCTTACCAGGCGCGTGGACCATGATTCGGCTGCAGCCACGTTGGTTAGCTGCATCCATGGCCTCCCGCATCAGGGCGGGATTGACCGGTACGGAGTGTCCTTCGCGAGCGACCGAAATGAAGAACCAAGATTCGCGCCAGTCCGCCGGCTGAAAGGCCGCTTCACTTACTGCCGCGTGTTCCGCACAGACGTCGAAGTACGGTTCTAGCTCGCTTCGCAAAGCATCCAAGAAGGGTTTGCGCGTCTCCACGGTGGTTCGCTCCAGCGCTGCCCTACCCGCCTTTCGATACGCCGCTGCCGAGAAGAGTGTGTCCTCGGCTACTTGGACCGCGTCAGGATTGAGGCCGTATAGCGGGAAGATAAATTTGTTGAGGTCGGCCCTCGGTCCGACGCTGTCAATCTGAAGCCGCTGGGTAAGGCTGCGGATGGTAGCCTTGTCCCTTTCAGAGAGGTCCGCGACATCCGGAAATGGGAGCGCGTCGAACTCCTTCTTGTTGAAAGTCTGGCGGTCAAAACCGCTCCGAATGCTCGTCATCAGGCAGAAATAATCGAACAGCGTGGAGTGGGCTAGCAAGTAGATCAGCCCCGCCAGGGTATCCGCTTGCGGATGGCCCGCGCACGAATAGCCGTAATAACTTTGAGAAAAGGCCACGGGATGATCTAATATGTAGGCGCGCGGTCGACTATTCTGGTCACCCGGTGATTGAGGTATGACGACAAGCGGCGGCTGGAAAAGGTCTTTTGTCTTCGGCCAATAGGCGCTGCTGCGCCCCTCGGAATTCCTGCCGAACATCTCACCGTACGTCTTTGGTTGCGCCTCTCCGAGCAGTGTCTGTGAGTGCGGGGCAAACACTGGAAGATCGCCCAAGAAGTCCACAAATTTCTGCGTCAGTTGCGGTGAGCGATCATATCCTTTGCCTGTTTTGACACCACGTCGATCCCAAGCTGCCCAGAAACTCTCCAATGTCTGCCCACCGGCGGTCGAAAGTGCTTCCATGAGTTCGACGTCAAGCCACGTGCCGAATGCGAGGGCCTTGAGAATCCAGGGCTGTTTTTCGACTCGCGCAGTGCTGAGGGGTTGGGCGGCATCATAGTCGATCCTGAAACGCCCGCAGCCGTTCATTTCAGGCTCGTTAATTGGCGCGGCGTAGTAAAAGCGATGGTCGGGACCAGGAGCTCGGTTGCGCGCGAAGAAGAGGCAGAACGGTATCTTGACATCCTTCCAGACCGCCGACCATCGAAGATCTGCGCCATTGATGAGTCCTGTGACTTCGACGCTCCTTAGGACGGCCCGCCACGCTTCAAATCCTCTTCCCGAGATCCGCCCAAAGAGCCTCGCCGGCATCACCAGCGCGATGACCGCCCCTTCCTTCGCCCACTCCATCGCACGCCATAGGAAAGGCAAATCCGGGTTCTTGTCTGGGTTTCGGTAGCCAGCCGCAAGATCCTCCAATCCGCGACTCGCAAGCACACGCTGCCCAATCGCAGTAAAAGTTTTGTTCAACTCATCGGTGGGCGATTTCTTGTTCTCCTCATCGCTGTTGTCGAGATCATCCTTGCTGTCCCGCAATCGCGTCCAGGGTGGATTGCCGATGACAATGTCGAACGAATTGTCAAAGTCCTGGGGAACCTCCGGGCCCAGACTGCCCAAAGGAAAGGTCGTCTCCTCACTCCCGCCCACGCCGAAGCGATAGAGCACTTCACCGCGCAGATTGCGGGGGAATTTTAGCGCCTGAGGCGGCCGGGGACTGGCGTTCAGTTCAATCGCGGTTATGTAGAGCGCCAAGGCCGCCAGCCGCAGCGCGGGCTCGCTGATGTCAAAGCCGCGCAGTTGGTTGTAGAGAATGCTCTGAATGACCGCAGTCTTTGGACGCTCGTTGTGGGCAATCCAATGTTCACGGACGAGGCGACGGAATGCGAGTACGAGAAAGATGCCGGCGCCGCAGGAACTGTCCAGGACGCGGGTGCTCGCTTTGTATTTCGTCGCGGCGAAAGCTTGGTCAACCATCAGTCCCGCGATCATTCGGGGCGTGTAGTGAACACTCGTGTCACGTGCCGTCCGCGGGTCCGCGCGGTGACTGAAGCTCTCATAGACTTGGCTGAGCACACCGACTGGGATGTGGGCGAAGTCCAAGTCACCCCAGTCCAGTTCAGTCTGCACTGCGTCGCCAGTCGCTCGCCAACCACGCAGAATTGCGTGGAGATGATCAAAGACCCGCTTTCCAGCCAAGCGTTCCGTGCGCCGAAAGAATCGCAGATACTCGGTCTCACGGGCATCCCGGTTATTGGCGGGAATAGACTCGTCAACGAGGGGCAAGAAGTCCCCGTTGAATGTCGCGTCGAGCCAGGCAGAGGTTTGCGCTGCCTTGTCTGCCGAGGAGAACGCATCTTTCAGTTCGCTGGCAGCCGGGCAAATTTGATCACGCTCGGATTCCAGAACGATTCGCCGATCGACAAGGAAGCGGAAGAACAGCGCTCGACCCGCCATCGACAGGACCTCGAGCGCATCCAGTTTCCCCTTACCGTTCGCAGGCACGAACTCCGTCGTCATGCGGGTTAGCAGGTCGAAGATCTTTTTGAATACGTAGTCGGTGCCACCCAGACGGTGGTTTTCTTCGAATGTTCCGTGGGCGAGGCTCTGGAAGAACAGCGGCGCCGCCGGGCTCTGTTCCTCAACAATCTTTACCGCCACGGAATCTGCGGCCTCGTGGAATCCAATAGGGAACACTTCAAGGGAGCCCAACCGGAGGACACCAAGCCAGGCGGGGTCGCTACGATTCGCGAGTTGCTTTCGGAGAGTAGCTAGTGAAACAGCGTCGCTTTTTACGTTGCTGCTGGTGTCCACCAGATAGAGCAAAGCCGCTCCTTGGTGTTCCGCGACGGCAGTGAGAGCCGGCGCATGGTTGCTTTGCTTGGGAAGCAAGTCAAGATAATCCAACTGCTCGGCAGAGGTGAGCCTCTCATCAAGCCTGATGACGCTAGTGACGCCGTAGTGCGCCAGGCGATCTGCCAGGGGTTGGGCGGAACTGGGAGGTGTTGTCGCCATCTAACGCGCGGCCCCCTGTGTGCGAATGAGGCCGACGTACTTGCCGAGAATTCGAACCGAACCCGATTGACCATCGCGAATGACGATGTCGGGAAATGCCGGATTGGCCCCCCGGAGGACTACTTTCCCACGGGGTCTGTAGATGTGTTTGAGTGTTGCCTCATCGTCTAGCAGCACTGCGGCGATTTCGCCCTCCGCCACATCGTTCTGGCGCGCCATGACAGCTATGTCACCTGGCAGAATCCCATCATCCTTCATGCTTTCGCCTTTCACCCGAAGGGCGAACAGATCAGACCCAGGAAACAGATCCGGAGAAACCGGAACGATCTCGCCTTCATCCTCGCTTGCGAGCCGAGGATGACCTGCCGCGATGCGGCCGACCAAGGGGATGCCGATCACGGGGCGCTTTTTCAGCTCCAGGCCCCGGGCCTTGCCAGGGAGCCGATTGAGCATTCCTTTCTTCTCCATCAGCCGAAGGTGGGACCGCACGGAGTTCAGGCTGGCGAAGCCGAAACGCTCGGCGATCTCACGTTGCGTTGGCGCAATTCCGCGTTCGCGCGACTCGGATCGGAGGAATGACGCAATTTGCCGTTGGCGCTCCGTTGGCAAGGAAGCCATAGAACTATATAGTACTGCTCAAAATGGCAGTATGCTACCTCTTTCTGCAAACGTTGGCCCTGGCCGGTCGCTCATGGGTGCTCAGCGGTCGCCGCACCGATTTGTGGGGCCGAGGGGGGCCGAAGGGGGGGGCCGAAGGGCGGGCCGAAGGGGGCCGAAGGGCCGAAGGAGGGCCGAAGGGAGGGCCGAAGGGGGGCCGAAGGGGC